>JBCKPE010000005.1:0-41415 GCA_038901875.1 Burkholderiaceae bacterium | reverse complement strand
CATCCTGAAGTATTTTGAGCTGGCGCGGGGTCGGCATTTTCGTGGCAAATGTTTCGTTTTTGACGAGCGCGCGCTGCTCGACAGCAAGCTGCAACCAGCGCATGATGCGACCGCCGCCTGAGGGCCGGGCGAGCCTGCCGCGCCGGGTCAGGCCAAACGGACGCTTCAAGCACCCCCTCACCCCAACCCTCTCCCCCGCCTACGGGGGAGAGGGAGCCCCATGCCTCCCTCTCCCGCCCGCGGGAGAGCCCCATGCCTCCCTCGCCCGCTTGCGGGAGAGGGCTGGGGTGAGGGACGATGAGAGCAGCCGTCTCACATTGAACTGCAGTTCGTCGTTAATCTGGAGCGCCCTTGTCCGCTGCAGTTTGGTTGAATCGCGCCGCCACCTGTGCCACGCGCTGACCAAACAGGGTGGCGGTTTTCAGGTCGCCCGGGCTCATCTCGGCGGCACTGGCGTCGGTGGGCGAGTGCGACATCGCACCGGCATAAGACACCAAATTGTTGATGTCGTTTCGGGTGCTTGCCTTGCTGCTGCTCGGCATCAAACCCTGGCTGACCCAGATCATCGAATGCTGCATCGCCAGGGCGATGATCGTTCCCAGCGCCACCATCTTGTCACCGCTCGGACCCGAACTGTTAGTGAAGCCGGCGGCGAGCTTGTCCTTCCAGCCCTGGCGATACCAGACCTTGGAGGAAGCGTCGGCGAACTTCTTGAATTGCCAACTGACGTTGCCCATGTAGGTGGGTGAGCCCATGATGATGGCGTCGGCCGCGTCCAACTGCTGCCAGCCGCCCGCCGGCAGATTGCCCTCCGCGTCAATCGCCAGCAAGCTTGCGCCGGCGCCCTCGGCAACGGCCTGCGCCAGACGTTGCGTGTGGCCGTAACCGGAGTGAAAGACGACAACGATGATGGGCGGACGGGCGGCAGGAGTGGCGGGCATCTTGACGCCATTGTCGCAAGCGCGGCCATTGACCGTTCGATCAGGCGGGGCGATGGCCGCGCTCAGGCGCAGAGATCGAAGAACAGGACTTCTGCCTGGCTGGCCTGGTCCAGCCGTAGCTCGATTTCCTGCGCCAGCAGCGCGGCATCACCGGTGCCAAGCGCCTGGTCATTGACGCGAATTTCGCCGCGCACCACATGCAGGTAACCCTTGCGACCTGGATCGAGTTGCAGCGTCGCGGTCTCGTCCGCATCGAACAGGCCGGCATAGAGCCGGGCATCGGCGTGCATGGAGACTGATCCGTCGGCGCCATCGGGCGAAGCGACAAGGCGCAGTCGTCCGCGCTTTTGCGCATGCGTGAAAGCGGTTTGCTGGTAACCCGGTGCGATGCCTTGCTCGCTGGGCAGGATCCAGATTTGCAGCAAGTGCGTGGTCTGGTCCTTGGCGTGATTGAATTCACTATGCATGACACCACGGCCGGCGCTCATGCGCTGCACGTCCCCGGCCGGGATCACCTCGGTGTGGCCCATGTTGTCCTGGTGCACCAGCGCGCCTTCGACCACATAGCTGATGATTTCCATGTCGCGGTGCCCATGCCGGCCAAAGCCGGTTCCCGGCGCAATCCAGTCTTCGTTGATGACGCGCAAGTTACCCCATCCCATGTGCTGCGGATCGTGGTAATCGGCGAATGAAAACGAATGAAAGCTCTTGAGCCAGCCGTGATCGGCCTGGCCGCGTTCGGCAGATTTACGTAGCGTCAACATGTGGCAGCTCGTTTCATGGTTTTCACTTTAGGCTCGGATCGGGTTCCATCGATCGACATGGTTTGATGGCATCATGCAAGAAGACTGAACCGAACGGCCTTGATGTCCTCCTCTCACAACTTCGCCATCGTCGGGGCCGGCATCGCGGGCATCGCTTGCGCGAGGACCTTGGAACGCGCCGGCCACCAAGTCACCGTGTTCGAAAAGAACCCGGTCGCCGGCGGACGCATGGCGTCTTGCGAAACACCGTTCGGCAGTTTTGATTACGGTGCGCAGTATTTCACGGTGCGCGACCCCCGCCTGGCCAGGGCCATGGAAACCACACCCTACGTGTGCAAACGCTGGAGCGCCAACGCAATTCGGGTGCTCGACCCATTTGGCCAGGTGGTCGAGGCGCCACTGCCCGGTGCCGACCCGCATTGGGTTGCCGCGCCGACGATGGACGCACTGGTGGCTGCTTGGGCCGCGCCGCTGATGCGCAGCGGTGCCTTCATGCCATCGTTGCGCGTGCACCGCATCGAACGCGATGCGATCACCCAAAACCGCTGGCAGCTGCAGGCCCAAGGCGTGGACGGGTCGCAGCGGCGCTTTGCCGGCTTCGACGCCGTGCTGCTGGCGCTGCCGGCCAGCGCGGCGCAGGACCTGCTGCGGGTATCCGGGCTGGCGCCGGCGCTGGTCGACACCCTGTCTGCCGTCACGGTGGCGCCTTGCTGGAGCCTGATGCTGGCTTTTCCCCAGGCCCAACAACCTGGGATGAGTCGCCGCAGCGTCGCGCCTGTGCAACTGCGCAGCGGAGGCGACTCTTTGTCAGGCCTGCACTATGCAACGTCGCAGCCATCCCTTTCCGGCCTGACCCACTTTGGCCCGCAATGGAACGCGGCGCGCAGCATCCATCACCGTCTCGCCTGGCTCTGCCGCGAGTCGTCCAAGCCCGGGCGCAACGCGGTCGAGCGTTGGACCGCGCAGGCCAGCGTGGACTGGTCGCAGGAGCATCTGGAGGACGATTCCGCGCGCGTGCTGGCCAAGCTGCAGAAGGCGTTTTCCGAAGTGACCGGAATCCGCGCCCAGCCCAGCCATGCCGAGGTTTACCGCTGGCGCTCGGCCAGCACGTTGACGCCGCTCGGGCAGTCTCATCTGTGGGACGCCGGCCTGCGCATCGGCCTGGCCGGTGACTGGTGCCTCGGACACCGCGTCGAGGACGCGTTTGTCTCGGGGTTGGAGCTGGCGCTCGCGGTCCTGTGACGTCCGTGGCGGGTCACCACTACATTGGTCGCTTCGCGCCCTCGCCTACTGGCGACCTGCACCAAGGCTCGGTACTGGCGGCGCTGGCCAGTTGGCTCGATGCCCGCGCCCATGGCGGGCGCTGGCTGGTCCGTATTGAGGACGTGGATCAACCTCGATCGATTCCCGGCGCGGCGCAGCGCATCCTTCACCAGTTGGCAGCCCTTGGCCTGGAACCGGACGAAACACCGGTGTGGCAATCGGCGCGAAGCCCGCTCTACCGCGCCGCGCTGGATCGACTGATAGACGCAGGCCCGGCCTACCCCTGCGCCTGCTCACGTCGTGACATTGAGCGGGTCTGGGCCGCGCGCGGCATCGCAGCGCAAAGGCACGAGGAACTGGTGTATCCGGGCACCTGCCGCGGCGCCGCGCCAGCCAGGGCCGCGCGGGCCTGGCGGCTTCGCCTGCCGGCGGCCGCCACCGTCGAGTGGATGGATCGGCGACTCGGAGCGCAGCGACAGGACGTTGCAGCAATGGTGGGTGACTTCGTCTTGCTGCGCGCCGACGCGCTGTGGGCCTATCAGTTGGCGGTGGTGGTGGACGACGCCGAGCAGGGCGTGACGCATGTCGTGCGTGGCGAAGACCTGGCCGACAACACGCCACGGCAGATCCTGCTGCAATCGGCCCTGGGTTTGCCGCGACCCAGCTACCTGCACACGGCGCTGGTGCTTGGACCGGATGGGTACAAACTGTCGAAGCAAAACGGCGCCCGTTCCATCGATACCGATTCGCCGCTGGCGGTGTTGAACGCCGCCGCCGGGCTACTTGGATTGCCCGCGCAACAAGGCAGCCTTGTCCAGGCGCTGCTCGCCTGGGTCAGACATTGGAGCGCTCTCTACAATTTGGCTCGATGATCAAGCTGGCACCGCCCACAATCACCGCCAGCCCGTCAGGCGAAGCCGCCGCACTGTACCGGCGAACCGTGAAGAGCTATGTGCGACGCACCGGTCGCACCACCAGCGGCCAAACGCGTGCCCTGCAGCAGCTCGCACCGCTTTATCTGCTGCCCTTTTCGTCCCGGCCGCTGGACCTGGCGCAATGTTTCGGCCGCGCCGCGCCGACGCTGTTTGAGATCGGCTTTGGCATGGGCGAGGCGACAGCGCATATTGCGGCCCGAATGCCGCAGAACAACTTCCTCGCCTGCGATGTGCATGATGCCGGCGTCGGTTCGCTGCTGCTGCGTATTGAGGAGCAACGGCTCGGCAATGTGCGGATCATCGCGCACGACGCGGTCGAGGTGCTGGAACAGATGCTGCCAGACGATTCACTCGCCGGCGTTCACGTTTTTTTTCCTGACCCCTGGCACAAGACAAGGCATCACAAGCGCCGGCTGATCCAGCCAGCGTTAGTGAGCACGCTGGCACAGAGGCTGCAGCCTGGCGGCTACCTGCACTGCGCGACCGACTGGCAGCCCTACGCCGAACAGATGCTGGTCGTCCTTGGCGCTGAACCGCTCTTGCGCAACACGGTAGAAGGCTATGCGCCACGGCCTGATTACCGCCCGCTCACCAAGTTCGAGAACCGCGGCCTGCGCCTTGGCCACGGTGTCTGGGACCTGGTGTTCGCCAGGCGAGCTCCGACCTGAGGCTATTGAAGCGCCTCGCACAGAATCCTGCGCACCAGCGCCAGCGCTTGCTCGCGGGCGATCGGGTTCGGTCCGACGTGAACGCCCTGACCCGGACGAACGCCGTTCGGCACATCGGCCCTGAGCACGACCCTGCCGGATGGACCATCGAATCCGTGGTAACTGTCCGGATAGACATGCACTTCGGCCGCAACGCGGCTGCCAAGTTCGACGCAGGGGGCTGCTGGCGTCCAGTCGTCGTTTTCGGCAAGCAGCATGGTCAATGGCGTATTCGGACGGTAATTGGCTTTCAGCGCAGCGGCGCAGCCCGGATAAAACGCAATGGCACGGGCAAATCGCGCGCCTTGCGCCGCTACTTCCGCCTGTCCGGCATCGGTCGCCGCCAGCACGGCGCTGCCACCGTGCGACCAGCCGAGCACAGCAACCTTGTCCGGTTGCGCCCAGGCTTGCCGGCCGGCCCAGGCCAGCGCGCCCAGGGTATCGCGCCGCCGCTCGGTCTGGCTGATGCCGCGACTGCTGATTCTTTGCGTGCAGATCTCCCTGACGCCGCGCGGACCGAAGCTGTCAGGAAAAAGCACCGCGTAGCCCTCCTTCAGCAGCAGATCGGCCATGGCCTGATGCCGCGCGCTCAACCTTGGCCCTGTCACCGCACCCCCCGGATAAAGTCCGCCGCATCCATGCAGGGCCAGCACCACGGATCGGGGACGCGTTGGCTGGGTCGAGCCTGCGCTCGGCGTGGCGTCATCCGGCAGGAACAGCCAGCCTTTGATCAGGGTGCCATCGAGACTGTTGAAAGCCACTTCAACCGGCGCTGCAGCCGCAGCGCCAACGCCAAGCCAGGCCAGGCCGCACAGCAAAGCCGATCGAAGCAGTCTGAAAAACCGGGCCATCGAGGGCAAGCGCTGCGACCGGGCCAGGTTCAGACTCGATCGGCGACCCAAGCGGGGACAGTCGCAAGGGCTGCCGCCAGGGCCTCTGGTTTCGTGCCGCCAGCCATCGCCAGATCAGCCTTGCCGCCGCCCTTGCCACCAACCTGAAGGGCCACGAAGTTGACCAGTTCCCCGGCCTTGATCCGGCCCGTGCTGTCGGCTGTCACACCCGCCGCCAGTTGCACCCTGCCACCTTCCACCGAAGCCAGCACGATGGCAGCGGTCTTGAGTTTGTCCTTGAGCTTGTCCATCGTCTCGCGCAGGGTCTTGGCGTCGGCGCCATCGAGGCGGGCGGCCAGCACCTTGATGCCCTTCACCTCAACCGCTTGCGATGCCAGATCGTCGCCCTGGACGGACGCGCGCTTGGCCCTGGCCGCCGCAAGCTCTTTTTCCAGCGTCCTTACCTGATCGAGCACCTGCTGGATGCGCCCCTGCAACTCGCCCACTGGCGTCCTGAGTGTTGCTGCCGCCTGACGGACGCTCGCTTCCATCTGCTGCAGATAGGCCAGCGCATTGGCGCCAGTCACCGCCTCGACCCGGCGCATGCCGGCTGCGATGCCGCCCTCGCTGACGATCTTGAACAGACCGATGTCGCCGGTGCGCTGCACGTGGGTGCCACCGCACAGCTCGCGTGTGCTGCCGATGTCGAGCACGCGAACATGTTCGCCGTACTTTTCGCCGAACAGCATCATGGCGCCGGTCTTCTGCGCCTCCTCGATCGGCATGATGCGAGCCTGCGACGGGGCATTCGCCAGGATTTCGGCGTTGACCAGCGACTCGATGTCACGCAACTGCTGCTCGCTCAGCGGCGCGTTGTGGCTGAAGTCAAAGCGCGTGCGCTCGGCGTTGACCAGGCTGCCCTTTTGCATCACGTGCGAGCCCAGCACCTGGCGCAGGGCCTGGTGCATCAGGTGCGTGGCGCTGTGGTTGCGCACGGTCGCCTGGCGCAGGCCGGCGTCGACCCGCGCCGTCACGCTGTCGCCGATCCGGAGCAGACCCTGAACGACGCTGCCATGGTGGCCAAACACATCGGCCCTGATTTTCTGTGTGTCACTGACCGAGAACACCACGCCCTCACCCCTGCCCTCTCCCTGAGGGAGAGGGAGCGGCGGCTTATCTCCCTCTCCCCGCTGGGGAGAGGGCAGGGGTGAGGGGCTCACGATCACACCTTGATCGCCGACCTGGCCCCCAGCCTCGGCATAGAACGGGGTGCTGTCGAGCACCACCACGCCCACTTGGCCGGCTGCGAGCGTGTCGCAAGGGAGTCCGTCCTGGTACAGCGCGACGATGCGCGCCGTCTGTTCCAGCCGCTGGTAGCCGACAAACTCGTTGGCCGCCCCCGAGTAGTCCAATGCCTTGTCCATCCTGAACTTGCCGGCAGCGCGCCCCTGCGCCTTTTGCCGGTCCATCGCCGCATGAAAACCGGCCTCATCAACGGCAACGCCGCGCTCGCGGCAAACGTCGGCGGAGAGGTCCAGCGGGAAACCGAAGGTGTCGTGCAGCTTGAACGCGACATCGCCTGGCAGCATCTTCACGCCCCCGGCCAGGGCTGCGTCGAGAATCTCCATGCCGTTCTCCAGGGTCTCGATAAAGCGTTCCTCCTCGACCCTGAGGACCTCGGCAATGCGCTTCTCCCCGCCGCGCAGCTTTGGGTACGCCGCACCCATCTGCGCAACCAAATCGGGCACCAGCTTGTGAAAAAACGGCGCCTTCTGGCCGAGCTTGTAGCCATGCCGAATGGCGCGGCGGACGATGCGCCGCTGCACGTAGCCGCGGCCTTCGTTGCCCGGCAGCACGCCGTCGCTGACAAGAAAGGCGCAGGCGCGGATATGGTCGGCTATCACCTTGAGCGAGTTGTTCGCAAGGTCCGTACAAGCGGTTTCACGCGCCGCGGCCTTGATCAGAACCTCGAACAGGTCGATCTCGTAATTGCTGTGCTTGTGCTGCAGGATGGCGGCAAGCCGCTCCAGGCCCAGGCCGGTATCGACGCAGGGTGCCGGCAACTTGCGCAGGCTGCCGTCCTGCTGCATGTCGAACTGCATGAACACATGGTTCCAGATTTCGATGTAGCGGTCGCCCTCGGCGTCGGGGCTACCCGGCGGCCCGCCGGCGATGGCCGGGCCATGGTCGTAAAACACCTCGCTGCAGGGTCCGCAGGGACCGGTGTCGGCCATCATCCAGAAGTTGTCGGAGGCGTACTTGCCGCCCTTGTTGTCACCGATGCGAACCACCCGCTCCGGCGGCAGGCCGATCTCCCTGGTCCAGATGTCGTAGGCCTCATCGTCGTCGATGTAGACCGTGGCCCACAGGCGCTCGGCCGGCAGACCGTAGACCTGCGTCAACAGTTCCCAGCCCCAGACCAGGCTTTCACGCTTGAAGTAGTCGCCAAAACTCCAGTTGCCGAGCATCTCGAAGAAGGTGTGGTGGCGCGCCGTGTAGCCGACGTTTTCCAGGTCGTTGTGTTTGCCGCCGGCGCGCAGGCAGGCCTGCACCGAGGCGGCACGCACGTAGGACCGCTTGTCGCTGCCAAGGAAAACGTCCTTGAACTGCACCATGCCGGAGTTGGTGAACATCAGCGTCGGGTCGTTGCCGGGCACCAGCGGGCTGGAGGCCACCACGGTGTGACCCTTGGCGGCAAAAAAAATCCAGGAAAGTCTTTCGGATGTCAGAGACGGTGAATCGGGATGCCATGGCGAGTATTTTCGTGTTCGAGGGTTCAGTCCTGCGCTTGCCATAGCCGCACGCCGTGGGACCGGGCGGCAGCGATCAGCTCTTTGTCCTTGGTGGCCAACGGGAGTTGGCGGCGCAGCGCCAGCTCAAGGTACTGGGCGTCGTAAGCCGTGAGCTTGAAATCGAGCGCCCTGGACATCCAGAACCCGGCATTTTCATTCAGACTGACAGTCTGTATGCGCAGGTCCGCCGCCTTGTCCAACGCCCGGGTCGCCGCTGCCAGGCTGATGCGCGCATGCCTGACCGCGTTGCGCAGGATATTGCCAACCTCGCAGTGCCAGAGCCAGGGCACCAGGGCAACGCTGTCGGCGAGCTGACGCAGCACCGACTCGCTGTAGCGGTCGCGCTCGTCCTCGAAAATCCAGCCGAGCGCCACCGAGCTGTCCAGCACGAGCTCGGGTGCGTCAATCATTTGCGACCCTCGTCGCGCAAAGTTTTCCAGCTCATGGCCAGATTGCGGCCTTTGGAGCTCTTCAGCAGCGCCGTCACGGCAGCACGCGCGCGCGCGCGCTGCTCATTCTCATCTGCCCCGACAAACGGGACAATCATGGCCACCGGCTTGTTGTGGCGCGTGATGATCAATTCCTCGCCCGCTTCGGCGCGTGCCACGTACTCGCTCAAGTGCGTCTTGGCCTCGAATAATCCAATGGTTTCCATGCTCAGACCCCTGATTTGGTTGAATCAACCAGATTTTAAGCCCAGGCCGGATTCGCGTCCGATCCGGCATGAAGTGCGGCTCGCCGTTTGGCCCGTAGTTCCGGCTGCCGATCCCGATGCTCGGCAGCGCTCTCGCTATTCGGCGCTGATGCCGTTGCGCTTGATCACTTCGCCCCAGCGCGGGTAGTCCCGGCTGGCCAGTTGCGCCAGTTCATCCGGTGTTGACGTGCTGGCGTCCATGCCGGCGCGCCCGAGCAGATCGAGAATCTCCGGCAGCTTCAGGATCGCGACGATCTCGGCGTTCAGGCGATTGATCAACGGCGCCGGTGTCTTGCTCGGAACAAAAAAGGCGTACCAGAGGTCGACATCGATGCCGCGGATGCCGAGTTCCTCGAAGGTCGCCACGGTAGGCGCGACCGGATGGCGCTTCGGGCTGCCCACGGCCAGCGCGGTCAGCGTCCCGGCAATCACATGCGTCTGGGCGATGTGTATCGGCAGGAACCCCACCATCAGTTCGCCCGCCAGCAGGTCCTGCGTGTAACCGGTCGTGCCCCGATAGGGAACATGCAGCATGAAGAGCTCGGTCCTCGCCTTGAACAGTTCCATCGCCATGTGGTGCGGCGTGCCGACGCCGGGAGAGCCAAAGGTGATGGACCCCGGCTTGGCCCTTGCCCTGGCCAGCAGATCCTGCATTGACTTGATTCCCGTCTTCGGGTTTGCGACCAGCATCAGCGTGCCCAGGGCCGCCAGCGACACCGGGGCGAAATCCCGGATTGAGTGGAATGGCACGCTCTTGTAGAGTTGCGAGGCCATCAGCATCGTGTTGGCTCCCATCAGCACGGTGTAGCCGTCAGCCTGCGCCTTGGCGACGGCATCGGCGCCGATGTTGCCGCTGGCACCCGGCATGTTCTGCACGACCACGGTCTGGCCGAGCCGCTCGCTCAGCCGGGGCGCGACCGAGCGGGCGATGGTGTCCATGCCAGTACCGGGCGTGAACGGCACCACGATCCGGATCGTCTGCGCTGGCCAGGACTGGGCCCCTGCATGGCTGGCAAGCAGCCAAAGAAGCAGACCAACGGCAACGCCCAAGGATTTGTTTCTCATCTCTCGCCTCTTAGGTTTAATTGCCGATCACGATGATGCGACAGGCAATCATTGGAGCGGCGGCGCAATCTTGAACAGCGCCTCGGCATTCGACTGGAAAAACTTCTTCTTGTCCTCGGCGTTCATCATCATGCCGTCCAGCGTCACCACCTCCTCCGGCGCGGGCGATGTCCCAGAACTTGCTGTCCGAGAGGTATTCGCCCTGGGTATGCGAGTTGATGATGGCCGCATTCATCCCCAACTTGTTCACGCCACGCTCGATTTCCAGCGCAGCCACCGCCGGATCCTGCGGCGCCAGCGCGATCATCCCGGTAAACCGCGTCGGATGCCGTCGCACCGCATCGGCCAGTTGATCGTTCGCCAGGCGGCTCATCGACACGGCGCTAGCGCGGTCCAGCACCTGCACCCCCGGCGCGGTGATGCCGATCACCTGCCGGTCGTTGCCGGCCTCGTCCATGTGCTGCAACCGGACCTGGTCCAGGTCGGTCAGACAGCGCACGATGTGCCGCGCCCGCTCACTCGGGCTGCTCATGTAGAAGCCCATCAGGCCCTTGAATCCGGCATCGGCGTCGCTGCGGGCCAGCAACTTCGCGTAGAGCTGCATCAATTCGGGGGGCGCAAAAGCCTCCTCGGTCGCTATGCGCTGGTAGGCCGCGTGCGGGCCAGCGCGGGATAGGGGCAATGTCGCGTTTTCCATGGTGGCCCTGTTCTGGCTGATCGTTGCTGCCGCAGAGGTTGCAAACGCTACTGCGTGCACCGCGCCACAGTAAAATACGCACCGGACTGCGGGTGTAGTTCAATGGTAGAACGGCAGCTTCCCAAGCTGCATACGAGGGTTCGATTCCCTTCACCCGCTCCACGTCTCTGCAAGTCGTTGATTCCGTTCGGGAATTGGCGATTTCACCCCCCTGATACAGCACACTAGTACACAGGTGTGCAATGCAGAACCTTTTTCGACGCCCTTCCGGTGTCTATGTTTTTCGCCTCCGGGTGCCCGCGAATTTGCGTGCGGTGATCGGCAGAACCGAGGTCATCGCCAGCACTGGAACACAGGAACTGAGCGTCGCCAAATTGGTCGCCGCAGCACTGGCCGCACAATGGCGTGAACGCTTCTACGAAACTGGCCGGCTGCTGGCATCAGCCAGCACCACCAGAATGAATCACCTCAAACTCAGCGATCCCTCCTGGGTCAATTTTGAATCGGCAGGGTGGGTCAATATTCAATCGGCGCCGACAGTGGTGAGTCGCATGCATAACGCTGCATGGCAAGACGGGCGGTCGCCAATCGTCGCTCTCAGCGCGTGGTCGCCTGCAACAGCATTTGGCCCGCAGGTAAGTCAGCGTATTTCTTGTTCAGCGCCTGCACCCCCTGTCTGAGGCGAACCAGCCAGCCCTTGCCACGCGTGAGCATGTCAGCAAGAGACTCGTCCAAAGCCTCTCGGCGGTGATCCCAGAGGTAACTGAGCAGGCAGGCCGCCTGCGCCAGGTCTTTGGTCGATTTGACGCGAAAGCTGCCCGAGCGTTCTCCGTACACCACGAGCTTGTGCAGGGCGTAGCGTTCAGCGCTGGGCACGCTGGTGAGGACAGCCCCCTCGGCACTGAAGACCACGGCTTGCTCCATGCGCTCCAATGAAAACTCCATGAATGGCAAGGGCTGAAGTGTGACGTTCAATTTCGGGTGTACGTAGGGCTTAACACCGCCGCAGTGCAAGGGCGTCAAGAAATCCAACCGGAAGTCCGGTTCGGACGGAATGAGGTAGGCGCCGCCAGATTTCCCGCTCAGACCCGATACGGGCAGGAAACCCATATCGAGTGACTTGATGGCCTCATCGGTCTTGACCTCAACATCGTTGGGCAACACAAGCGACAGCCTTTTCCCGGCATGTGCAAAGTCAATGTCTTGCGTGCGCTCCTGGCCACCCCACCGGACACCGAGCATGTTGCCGTAGGCAAGGAATGCGTGCGTGCCGATGAGCACACCACCCGCCTCAAAAAATCCGTAATCGGCCAAGCGACGGATGACTCGATAGTGCCGAGGAAGCAGGGGCGCGCATCCAAGAGCGATTGCGGAGCGCGCCAACGGCCCCAAGGCGGCAGCCGGGCTCGGCGCATCCTTTTGAGCGATGAGCTTTTGCACCGGTTCGCCGTCGGGGCCTACATAGACTTGCCGGAGCCTGCCTGATGGCTCGGTGTATTGGAAGTACCAGTATTTACGCCCCTTGACCGTCTTGGCGTTGAACGAGCCCTTCAGGTCTGATACGCCACGAACGTGCTCGGCACCAAGTGCGGCATCAAGCAGTTGTGCATACGATGTCTGCGCAGTGAGCGAGAGTTCCGAGTAGAGGGCGGGCATGTTGGCTAGCTATACTAGATTTCAAGTTCGTTAGTATAAGTACGGAGTTATACTAACGCAATCGATTTATTAGTATATCCATCTTGACGGATCTCGATCTAGAGCACTAATCGGCAGCACTTCGGCGTATCGCATGGAGGGGCCTGAGTACCAGAAGCTGAAGCAAGACATTGCCCGCTTTGTCCCCAACGCCGTCCGTTTGTTCCAGGGCAAGTACTCGGCCTCGGAGTTTTCTGTCGGCAACTATTGAAGTCCGTTGAAATGCGAAGTTTCAATGGCTCCAGGCCACACCAGCACGTTCGATTGAACTGCCCACTTCAATCAGGCGTTCCGCCCTACTTCCCGCCGTCGATCGAAAGTGTCTGGCCACTGATCCAGCGCGCCTGCTCGGAGGCAAAGAACAGGACGCCGTAGGCAATGTCCTCGGGCGTGCCGAGCCGCTTCAATGCAATGTCGTTCAGCAGCGCCTGCTGTCCCTGCGGCCCGAGGGCCTCCCATTGCCGTTCGGTGCTTGTGTTGGAGCGAACGAAACCCGGCGCGACACAGTTCACCGTGATGCCCCAAGGACCGAGTTCATGCCCCAATTGGCGCGTCAGGCTGATCGAGGCGGCCTTGGCGGCGGCATAGGCCTGGATGCCGGTGCGGCTGATGGTCAACCCCGCGCCACTTGAAATGTTCACGATGCGCCCGTAGCGCTCCGCCTTCATGCCCGGGGCCGCGGCCTGGCACAGATAGAACGCAGCACTGACATTGACGGCAAAAATCGCATTCCACTCGGCGGCCGTGACGGTTTCGAGCGGGCGCCCGACCTGCCCGAGCACGCCGCCGGCGTTGTTCACCAGCACATCGACCTTGGCCCCGCTACCAGTGATTTCGCTCACCAGCGCCCGAGCGGTTTCGGGCTGGGTGATGTCGAGCGCACGGGCGTGACAACGAGCACCTGCCTCGCAACATAGGTCCTTGGTCTCGTTAAATTCGTCGGCGACGATGTCCACCGCCCAGACCTCGGCACCAAGCCTTGACAGAGCCAGGCTGATGGCGCGTCCGAAGCCGTGCGCCGCGCCGGTGACGATTGCCGTCCTGCCGCTGAAATCGAAATTCATGATGTTGCTGCGCTGCGTGCGCCGGGTTCAGGTGCCACCGGGAGGGCCAGCGGCGAGGCTGCCTGGCACAGTTTGAGCAGCACCTCAAAGGTCTCGTAGGACATGGGACGCCTTCCATCCTCGATGTCGTGAATCAGCGTCACAAGGCCAGAAATGGCCGGTGTCGCGATACCGGCTTTCCGGCCCAGTTCGGCAATGACACCGATCTGCGGATCGACTTCGGTCTTGCGCTTGCGCACCGCAAGATCGCGGTAGATTCCTGAATGGGTCTTGGCGGTGTGCCGGTTGAATTCGGCCAGAGCAGCAATGGCCGCGCGCGCGCCGGACTCCGAGGCGCCGGGCGCAAAACAGGCCGGGTCGTAGCCATTGAAGCCAACCGGCTTGATGCCACGGGCCGTCGCCACCGCCAACACCTCGCGCGCCAACCTGTCAAAGACCGGAAAACGGCGCGGGTCGGCAAGGTTCTCGGTCATCGAATCTGTGGTGAGCGCGGTGGCAAACAGCATGGCACCGTAGCCGAGCTTGCCCCACAGGTAACCCCAGATGTTCTCCGTCAGCACCGCGCTCGGCTCGAAAATCGACAGATAACGGTGCATTTGCCTAGTGCGCTCGCGCACCGAGCCGTCGATCTCACCCACCACCACAGCGCCGCGATTGCCAAAAAGAATCTCGCCAGGGCCGAGCCAGTCGGCCCCGTAGTTGACAAAGCAGCCCATGCAGCGCCGCTCGCCGACGACGCGGGCAATGGCCAGCTCATTCAGTCCGTTCTGCGCCGATAGCACGTAGCCATCAGGCGACAAATGGGGCTTGAGCATGGCCAGCGCTGCATCCGTCGCCTGCGCCTTCACTGCCAGCACGATGATCTCGTATTCGCCCTGCAGTTCTTCGGGTGTGCAGGCCGGAACGACTTGGCGAAACTGCTCGACCGGGCCGCTGATGTTCAGTCCCGAGGTGCGGCAGACCCTGACATGGTCTGCCACGATGTCCACCAGCTGCACCGGCAATCCGGCCCTGGCCCAGTAAGCACCGAGGACGCCACCGATGGCGCCCGCGCCCCAGATCAGGATCGGCCTGTTGCTGTTCAAACTCGCCCCATCGAATGAAGCTCGTTGTGCGTCGCCACCGTGAGTTCACCCGCGGTCGAAATCCAGCCGCGGTACATGCCCAGGGTGTTGTAGGGAGCCACCGGGTCGCCGCTCGCGCCGAGGGCGACAAGACCGGCGCCGATGCCATGACTGGCGAGCGTTTCAAACACCAGGGTCCGGCTTGCGTCATCCAGAGACTGCCCGGCATAGGTCATGCGCGCTGCCAGATCGTAGGCTGCCACGCGCCGGATAAAGATTTCGCCCTGTCCGGTGCAGGACACGGCGCAGACACCGTCCTTTGCGTAAGTCCCGGCGCCAATGATCGGGCTGTCGCCGACCCGGCCACGGGGTTTGTTGTTGAAGCCCCCAGTGGAGGTGGCAGCCGCAAGGTGTCCCTTGCCGTCCCTGGCCACAGCACCAACGGTGCCGTGTTTCTCGGCCTCGGACGCCGGCAGGATGGTTCCCGTGGCAGCTCGCGCCTGCAGCAGCCGGAGCGTGTCGACGCGCCGTTGTGTCGTGAAATAGCTCGGCGCCACCATGGACAGGCCGACGCTTTCGGCAAAATCGTCGGCCGCCGCTCCGGACAGCAAAACCGCGCGGCCGGAGTCAAGCACGGCCCGGGCGGCAGCGACCGGGTTGCGCGTGCGGCGCACCGTGCAGACGGCACCGGCTGCGAGCGTCGCACCGTCCATGATCGAGGCATCGAGCTCATGTTCGGCGCTCTCGGTCAGCGCGGCGCCATGCCCGGCGTTGAAATGCGGGCTGTCCTCCAGCACCATCACGACAGATTGCACCGCATCGAGCGCGGAACCGCCGGTCTTGAGAATCTTCCAGCCGGCGCGCAGGGCGTTGCCCATGTGCGCGCGGCTCTCAGCCCAGTCCGCCTCGCTCAACAGGCCACGCTCAAGCGTGCCGCAGCCTCCATGAAGGCCGATCGCGATACCCGACATCAGGGCCTGTTCACCCTACTTGGGCTTGACGTTCATCGCCAGCGTGTCTTCGTCGACCCGTGGCTTGATCGTCACTTTATCCTTTTGCATGGCCCAGGCGGAGCCGACCGAAACGATCGGCAGGCGCTGGCGGTCTTTCTCAAGCAGCGCGTTGGCGTCTTCGAGGAACTTGCGGCGCTTCGGGATATCCATCTCGACCGCTGCGTCCTGCAGCAGCTTGTCCATCACCGGATTCTTGTAGCCCAGCACGTTGAAGGCGCCCATCCGCTTCTCTGCGTCGTTCGAGTGCGCCAGCGACGAGAGGGTGTAATGCGACTCGCCGGTCAGCGTGCCCCAACCCGACATCGACATTGAAAACTCGCCGCGGGTTCGCGCCGGGAAGAACACCGCCGCAGGCAGCGCATTGGCCTGGGCGTCGATGCCAATCGCAGCCAGCATCTGGGCAATCGACGTGCCGACTTGCCGATCACCGGGCAGGCGGTCCTGCGTGAAGGAGAACTGCACCTTGAAGCCATTCGGATAGCCTGCCTCATTAAGCAGCCTGCGCGCTGCCGCGGGGTCGTAGCGGCGCTCAGCCAAAGACTTGTTGAAGCCGAAGATCGATGGCGTCACCATTTGGTTGGCCGGTTTGCCAAGTCCTTCCATCGCCACTTCGGCAAGCGCTTTGCGGTCGATTGCCAGATCGATGGCTTCGCGTACCCGCAGGTCCTGGAACGGGTTCTTGGCAAGTGCCGAGCCGTCCTTGGCGCTAACCTGCGGCGCCTTGTCGCGCATGTCCATCTCGACGTTGAAGACATAGACGGTGTCGATCGTCTGCACCTCGATCTTCGGATCGCGACGGAGCGCGGCGACGTCGGTGGCGGGAACCCTTGTGATCAGGTCGAGCTGCCCCGCCTTCAACTGCGCGACGCGGGCCGCGTCGTTCGGAATTTCCTTGCGCACGTGGCGCGCCCAGGGTTCCTTCGGGCCCCAGTAGGCATCGTTGCGCGCCAGCACCAGGTCACCCTTGGGTTGCCATGAAACATACTTGTACGGGCCGGTGCCAATGGCCGCCTTGCCCGAGTTGAACGCCTCGTTGGCGCTTTCCTTGGTCAGTCCGGCGGCCGCCTTGGCTGAAACGATGAACAGGCGGATGAAGTCGTTGGGCAGCACCGGCGCGGCGCCATCGGTCAGGATATGGATCGTGTACGGATCGATGATCTTTGTTTCCTTCACCCGGCGCACGTAGATGGTGGTCGGGTTCGGACCAGCGACAACCGGGATCCGTTCGATCGAGAACTTGACGTCAGCGGCGGTGAAGTCCGATCCGTCGTGGAACTTGACGCCACGACGCAACTTGAACTCCCAGGTCGTGTCATTGATGGCTCTCCAGCTCTCTGCCAGGCGCGGCTCCAGTTCCAACCCATCGCCCGACCAGACCAGGGTATCGAACACATGCTTCAACGCTTCGGCGTGGGTGCCGGTCGCGGTGAAGTGCGGGTCGATCGAATCTGGACCGCCACGCACCCCGATGGTCAGGGTTTGGGCAACGGCAGAAGTGGCGAGCGCTGCGGAACACAGCAGGCCGAGGACAAAAGAGCGCATGTTCAATCTCCTAAATCTGGCAGAGCGCGAACCGCTCCCCTTGCAAGGCGGAATTTAATGCTGCTTTGTCATTGCAGTCAATACCTTTTGGAACTAATTTTTGGTACGATAGCTATGGACATTCACAAAGTCGTTCGTTTTGGAACTAAACAGACATTCCGCAGAGTCAAGCGCCAGCACGCCGGCAAGCGGCGTTGGCGCCGAGATGCTCGGCCGGCATCGGCTCGATCCGTTCACGCATACCCGACTTTGGCGCAATCCCTGCGGCTTTGCCGCGCGCTTCAACTACCTCGGCCTGCGTTACAACACGCCGCTGTACGGCTGGGTCAAGGAGCGCTTTGGCCTGTCTCGCGCCGAGTTTGTCGTGATTTACAGCCTGGGCTTGTTGGACGGCATCACGGCAAGTGAAATTGCCACCTCGACCGCCTTCCCGAAGAACACCTTGAGTCGCGCCGTGAATCGCATCGCCAAACTTGGCCTGATCCGGCGCAGCGAGGGCGAGGCTGATCGACGTCAACAAAACCTGACGCTGACTGCGCGCGGTCGTGCCGTGTTTGACGAGGCCTTGCCCCGATTTGCCGCGCTCGAGGCCGAGATGCTCGCGCCATTGAGCCTGGTCGAGCGCGAAACCCTCTCGGCCCTGATGGCCAAGGTGATGCTTTCGATGTTTGACAGTTCGCCCGATGGTGATCGTGACGAGAGTGCGCAGACCAAACCCTGAAGGAGGAAGACCATGCGAATTGCCGAAATGAACTGGCAACAGGTGCAGGACCATGTCAAGCGGGATCAGCGCGCCGTGCTTCCCATCGGCTCGACGGAGCAGCACGGCCATTTGAGCCTGTGCGTCGACGTGATCCTGTCCGAGCGGGTCGCGGTGGAAGCCGCGCAGCCGATTCAGGTGCCGGTGTTTCCGGTCATCAACTATGGCTTCACGCCAAGCTTTGTTGATTTTGCCGGCACCGTGACGCTGCGTCTGTCGACACTGTGCGCCCTGATGTGCGACATCCTCGATGGCATGGTTCGCGCCGGATTCCGGCAGATCGTCATTGTCAATGGACATGGCGGCAACGCGCCGGCGCATGGTGCGATTCTGGAGTGGCTCGACAGGAATCGCGGCGTCCAGGTGAAATGGCACAACTGGTGGAACGCGCCGCTGACCATGGCCAAGGTGAAGGAAATTGATCCTGTCGCCTCGCACGCGTCCTGGATGGAAAATTTTCCCTGGACCCGCCTCCCCGGTGTCGAGCAGCCAGGCGAGGCCAAGCCGATGATTGATCTGGCGCGTTACCAGCGCATCGATCCGGGGGCCAAGAAGTCCCTGATCGGGGACGGCAATTTCGGCGGACTCTATCAGCGCTCAGATGCCGAGATGTTTGCCATGTGGGGGGTCGCCGTGGCCGAAACCCGTTCCATCATCGCTTCGGACTGGGACTAGGAAGCGCTGCACTGGCGCCCTGATCCCGGTCACCGCACGACCCCCGCATGCTCGCCTTCATCATCCAGCGCCTGTTGCAAGCCGCGCTGGTGATGCTCGTCATCTCGGCGCTGGTGTTCATCGGCGTCTATGCCGTCGGCAACCCGATCGACGTGATGATCGCCCCCGACGTGACGCAGCAGATTCGCGAGCAGACGATTCGCGCCTACGGTTTTGACAAACCGCTTTGGCACCAGTATTTCATCTTTCTTGAGCGGCTCGCCACGGGCGATTTCGGGCGCTCCTTTGTCTACAACATGCCGGTGCTCAATCTGATCCTGTCGCGCCTGCCGGCCACGCTGGAAATCACCCTGGCGGCCGTCATCGCCGCGACCCTGCTTGGCGTGCCGCTCGGCATGTACGCCGGGTACGCACCGCACAGCGCGGTGTCTAAGACCATCATGGCGCTTTCGGTCCTTGGTTTTTCCGTGCCGACCTTCTGGGTCGGTTTGCTCCTTATCTTCGGATTCGCCGTGAATCTGGGGTGGCTGCCAGCCGGCGGTCGCGGCGAGACGGTGATGCTGTTCGGCGTCGACTGGAGCTTCTTCACTCCAAACGGGCTGAAACACATGTTGCTGCCCTCGCTCAACCTGGCGCTGTTCAAACTGGCGCTGATGATTCGCCTGTCGCGCGCCGGAACGCGCGAGGTGATGCTGACCGATACCATTCGCTTCGCCCGCGCCGCCGGAGAAAGTGAATGGACCATTCTGCGGCACCATGTGTTGCGCCTGATCTCGATTCCTCTGGTCACCGTGTTCGGCCTGGAATTCGGCTCCACGCTGGCCTTTGCCGTGGTCACCGAGACGATCTTTTCCTGGCCCGGTGTCGGCAAGCTGATCATTGACTCGATCTCGATTCTTGACCGCCCGGTGATGGTCGCCTACCTGATGCTGGTGTCGCTGCTGTTCATCACCATCAACCTGACAGTGGACATTGCCTACGTTGCGCTCGATCCACGGCTGCGCGCCAGGAAGACGAAATGATCGGTCCACTCATGGTCAGCCCCGTCGCCAGTCCCTGGCGGCTTTTTGTCTCCGAGTTTGTCGAGAGCCGGGTCGCGGTCGTCGCGCTGGTCATCCTTGGCCTGATCGTCCTGCTGGCGGTCGCAGCGCCACTGATCACGCCGCAAGATCCCTACGACCTGGCCAAACTGGTATTGACCGACGCGCGGCGCCCTCCCGGTTACATGGGCAGCGGCGGCTTCACCCACTGGCTCGGCACCGACGCCCAGGGCCGCGACCTGTTGTCGGCGATTCTCTATGGGCTGCGCATCTCGTTGCAGGTCGGCCTGATGACAGGGGCCATCGCCTTCACGCTCGGAGCCACATTGGGGACCCTGGCCGGCTTCGTCGGCGGCCGCGTCGAGATGCTGATCATGCGCATCATCGACCTGCAACTTTCCTTTCCGGCGATCCTGCTGGCGCTGATGCTGACGGCCTTGCTGGGGCAGGGGAAATGGCAGCTGATTGCGGCTCTCGTGACAGCCCAGTACGCCTACTTCGCCCGCACCGCGCACGGCGCGGCGACCGCCGAGCGCGCCAAGGACT
This sequence comes from Burkholderiaceae bacterium, assembly GCA_038901875.1. GTDB lineage: Bacteria > Pseudomonadota > Gammaproteobacteria > Burkholderiales > Burkholderiaceae_C > JBCKPE01. Next base: position 21,328 of record JBCKPE010000005.1, on the reverse strand, counting down.
ATGTCGAGGCCGCGCTCTCGATACCGCTCAGCTCGGCCCGAGTCGCGTTTCGCCATGTGCTGCCGAACTGCATGCCGCCGCTGATCGTCGTTGCTACGGTTCAGGTGGCCAACTCCATCGCGCTGGAAGCCACCCTGTCGTTTCTGGGTCTTGGCCTGCGCGTGTCGGAACCCTCTCTGGGCATGCTGATTGCCAACGGGTTCCAGTACATGCTGTCAGGCCGCTACTGGATATCGATCTATCCCGGCGTCGCCCTGATCGCGCTGATCATTGTCATCAATATTGTGGGCGACCAGATTCGCGACCAGCTCAATCCGAGGCTCAAGCGATGAGCAAGGTGCTGCTTCAAGTGCGCGATCTTTGCACCCAGTTTGCCACCCGCGCTGGCGTGGCGAAGGCCGTCGATGGGGTTTCCTTTGAGGTTCAGGCCGGTGAGGTTGTCGGCCTAGTCGGTGAATCGGGCTGCGGCAAGAGCGTCACGGGTTATTCGGTGCTAGGGCTGATCGATCCGCCGGGCCGCATCACCGGCGGGTCGGTCAAGCTGGACGGGCAGGAATTGATCGGCATGTCGCGCGAGCGCTTGCGCGCCCTGCGCGGGCGCCGCATTGCGATGGTGTTTCAGGACCCGATGAGCACGCTCAACTCGGTGCTCACGGTCTCATTCCAGATGCAACTGGCGATGCAGGCGCACGGCAGGCCAAGCCGCGATGAGATGAGGACGCGCTCGATCGAGGCCCTGGCCAAGGTCGGGATTCCCGATCCGGAGCGCCGGCTCGACGCCTATCCGCATGAGTTGTCGGGGGGCATGCGCCAGCGCGTCGCCATTGCCATCGCCTTTCTGAATCGACCGGGGCTGGTCATTTGTGATGAGCCGACAACGGCGCTTGATGTCTCGATCCAGGCCCAGATCCTGATCGAGATGAGAACCCTGGTGCGCGAAGCCGGTGTCAGCCTGATCTGGATCAGTCACGACCTGGCCACCGTCTCGGTGCTGGCCTCGCGCCTGCTGGTGATGTACGCCGGGCGCCTGATCGAGGAAGGGCCTACCGATGAGGTGTTGCGCCGTCCCCGCCACCCCTACACCCAGGGGCTGATTGACAGCCTGCCCTCGCGCGCGACGGCCGGGCGCGACCTGTTGCAAATTCCGGGCGCCACGCCGTCGCTGATCGCCTTGCCCACCGGTTGCGCTTTCAGGACCCGCTGCAGCCATGCCAGTGACGCCTGCACGGTTCGGCCCGAGCAGACTTTCGAGGCGCCGCGAACCTGGCGCTGCTATCACCCGCTGAACCTTGGCGCGACCGCCTCTGTCACGGCATGACAGACTTCATCAGCCTGGCCGGCATCACCCGGCGCTTCACCTCGGTGCCGCCCCTCACCGAGCGGCTGGCGCGGCGCCTGACCGGTTCCAAGGCCGCCACCACAGTGGTGCATGCGGTCGAAGACGTCAGCCTGGGCGTTGCCAAGGGCGAAACGCTTGGACTGGTGGGAGAGTCAGGCTGCGGCAAGTCCACGCTGGGGCGCGTAGCAGCGGGCATCCTCCGGCCCAACATGGGACTGGCCCAGATCGCGGGCGAGCCCGTGATGTCTGCTGCCGGCAAGAACACGACGCGGGTGCAAATGGTGTTTCAAGACCCATTTGCATCGCTCAACCCGCGCATGCGGGTTGGCGAAATCATCTCGGAAGGGCCATTGGTGCACGGACTCGTCAGCAAGGCCGAGTCCCAGGCCGACGTGGCGCGCTGGCTGGTCGCGGTCGGGCTGGACGCGGAGGCCGCGCAGCGATTTCCGCATCAGTTCTCCGGCGGCCAGCGCCAGCGCGTGGCGTTGGCGCGCGCGCTGGCGATGCGACCGGACGCGCTGATTTGCGACGAACCGGTCGCTTCGCTCGACGTCTCGATCCAGGCGCAGATCATCAATCTGTTCCTGCAACTGCGCCGCGACCTGCACCTGACCATGCTCTTCATCAGCCATGACCTGAGCGTGGTGCGCCATGTGAGCGACCGGGTCGCAATCATGTACCTGGGCCGCATTGTTGAACTTGGAGCGACCGAAGAAATCTTCTCGGCGCCGCGCCACCCCTACACCCGCGCCCTGCTCGACAGCGCGCCGCGACTCGCTGCGGACGGGGCGCCGGTGCAGGACATCCAGCCGATTCAAGGCGAGTTGCCCTCACCGCTCAACCCGCCGCCGGGTTGCGCCTTTCACCCGCGTTGCGCCTTCGCACAGGATCGCTGCAAGCGGGAACTGCCTTTGCTGCGCATGGTCGGGACGCGCGAAACCGCCTGCCACTTTCCCCTTGAGGAGATACGCCATGACGCATGAAAGTCCGGCCGAGGCGCCGCCCTGGGCCTGGCCCGACGCCGAATGGCAGCGCCGGGTGAACCAGGTGCGCGCCGGGCGCAGTTTGCGGCCACCAAGCTGGCCGGGCGGCGCCCATTGCGCGGTGGCCCTGTCCTTCGACAGCGATCACGAAACCAACGAACTGCGCGACGGCGGGCGCTCTATCGGCAGGATGTCCTGGGGTCAGTACGGCAACCGGGTGGGCGTGCCCCGCATTCTTGAGCTGCTGCGGCGAACCAGCGTCCCCGCCACCTTCTTCGTTCCTGCCGTTGCCGCCCTGCTGCATCCCGACGAGCAGCGGCGCGTTGTTGCCGAGGGCCATGAGATCGGCCTGCATGGCTGGATTCACGAGCTCAACTCGATCCTTCCAGAGAAGGACGAGCGCGAGCTGCATCTGCGGTCCTCGGACACGCTGAGCGCCATCACCGGCGTTCGTCCGGTCGGGATGCGAACCCCGTCCTGGGATTTCTCCCCTGCCACCTTGACCATCCAGCGCGAAATGGGCCTGCTGTATGACTCTTCGCTGATGGCCGATGACGACCCCTATGAGCTGAACCAGCATGGCGAGCCGACCGGCATCGTCGAGCTGCCCGTGGAGTGGATTCGCGATGACGCGGTTTACTTCAACATGAGCCGCTTCCAGGCCTTGCGCCCCTACACGGCGCCGACGGTGGTGCTGGATATCTTCCGGCGCGAGTTCGACCAGGCTTACGCGGAGGGCGGCCTGTTCCTGCTGACCATGCACCCTCATGTGATTGGCTACCGCTCGCGCATGTTTATCCTGGAAGAGCTGATCCGGCACATGCAGTCCAAGTCGGGCGTCTGGTTCGCAACGCACCGCGACGTCGCCTTGCACGTGCACAAGCTGCTCTAGCCCGACTTCTGCGCCAACGCTGGACCCGTCACCGGCGGAACGCACCGCTCAGGCCGGAATCAGCTTCACTCCGGTCTTGGACTGAAGAAACTCAAACGTCACGCCAGGCGCGAGCTCGACCAGCTTCAGGCCCTGCGGCGTCACGTCGAGCACGGCCAGGTCGGTGATGATGCGATCGACCACGCCGACACCGGTCAGGGGCAGCGTGCAGTTGGGCAGGATCTTCAAGTCTTCGCCGCCGTCCTTGCGTCGCGCCACATGTTCCATCATGACGATGACCCGCTTCACGCCGGCCACCAGGTCCATGGCCCCGCCCATGCCCTTGACCATCTTGCCGGGAATCATCCAGTTGGCCAGGTCACCAAATTCACTGACCTGCATGGCGCCCAGGATCGACAGATTGATCTTGCCGCCGCGAATCATCGCGAAACTGTCATGGCTGCCGAAAATCGATGATCCCTTGATCGTCGTGACCGTCTGCTTGCCGGCGTTGATCAGGTCGGCGTCCACCTCGTCCTCGGTCGGAAACGCTCCGATGCCGAGCATGCCGTTCTCGGACTGCAGCCAGACTTCCTTCGTGCTTGGCACATGGTTGGCCACCAGCGTCGGAATGCCAATGCCGAGATTGACGTAGAAGCCGTCCTCGAGTTCATGCGCGGCGCGTGCCGCCATTTGGTCCTGGGTCCAGGGCATGATCAGACTCCTGCTTTCTCGGTAATCGTGCGCTTTTCGATGCGCTTTTCCGGATGCGGGTTGTGCACGATTCGGTGCACGTAAATGCCCGGCAGGTGCACCGCATCGGGTGCAATGTCACCAACTTCCACCACTTCCTCGACTTCGACGATGCAGAGCCGGCCAGCCATCGCCACCGCCGGATTAAAGTTGCGCGCCGTCAGGCGGAATTGCAGGTTGCCGGAACGGTCGGCCCGGTGCGCCTTGACCAGCGACACATCGGGCAGCAGGGAGCGCTCCATGACATAGGTTTCGCCATCGAATTCGCGCAGTTCCTTGCCTTCAGCCACCAGGGTCCCGACACCGGTCTTGGTGAAGAACGCCGGAATCCCGGCGCCACCGGCACGCAGCTTCTCGGCCAGCGTTCCCTGCGGCGTGAACTCAAGCTCGAGTTCGCCCGCAAGGTACTGGCGCTCGAACTCCTTGTTCTCGCCGACGTAGGAGGAAATCATCCGTTTGATCTGGCGCGTCTCGAGCAGCTTGCCAAGACCGAAGCCGTCGACGCCGGCGTTGTTGGAAATGACCGTGAGATTCTTCACGCCGCTGTCGCGCAGCGCGTCGATCAGCGCCTCGGGAATGCCGCAAAGGCCAAAGCCGCCGACGGCCAGACACTGGCCATCGCGGACAACGCCCTTGAGCGCCGCCGCGGCCGACGGGAAGAGCTTGTTCACAGCGAACTCCTGGTGAAGCAGAACATCACCGGCATGTTACCCATTCCAGGAATGCGCCGGAGCAGGATCGGCGTGGAAGCTGGCCCGTCGCGACCGAGCCCTCAAGCACTGGCCAGTGTCGCCTGCTCCTGCTTCGTTGCCTGCCAACGATCAAGAATCGCACGGGCGTTGTTGCTGGCAGGATCCATCGACGCGTCGTGATTGTCCCGCTTGCAGGTCAGTTCAATGACGTAGCCGTTCGGATCGCGAAAGTAAATCGAGTCGATGAAGCGATGGTCTGAAATACCACGGGTCTCCATGCCACTGGCCTTGCCCTTGGCAAACATTCGGTCCAGCGTGGCGCGGTCCACCTCAAGCGCGATGTGCAGGTCGTAGTCGTGCTGCGTCTTGAACTCGAACGGCATGTCCGGCACTTCGAAAAATGCCAGGAAGGAACCATCGTCGAGCCGGTAGAAGGTATGCAGGGCCCGGGTCTGCCGGCCGCTTTTGGTTTCGCTGATTTCCAGCGTGCCGGACAGCGGCATCCCCAGAAACTGCTCGTAGAACTTCCGCGTTTCCTCGGAATCGCGGCAACGGTAGGCGTTGTGGTGCAGGCCCTTGATCATGTGAACCTCTTTCAAACAGTGTGGTGGCTAGGAGGCTGTCGGGCTTCAAACGGTGGCCAACTGGCCCTTCATGGACGCGGCGACCGATTTCGCGAAGCCATTGATGGCGGCGAAGGTCTTTTCCCAACTGCCCAAGGACTTCATGCGGTCCAGCCAACCCTTGACATTGGGGTATTTGGACAGGTCCGAGCCGATAACCTCGGTCAAATGCACGAAGGAGGCCCCGTAGTAATCGGCGATAGTGATCTTGTCACCACACAGGTAAGCCTTGCTGCCCAGCAGCTTTTCATCCAGCACGGTCATCCAGCGCTTGGCGCGCTCCTGACCCCAGGCCACCGTGACCTTTTGCCCTTCGTCCGAGGGACGCTTGTGATTCGGAAAAATCTGCGGGTACACGGTACCGTAGGCCAGATCCCGATTCAGTTGCGTGTTGATCCAGTCCATCATCTCGTTGACCCTGGCGCGCTCCTTCAGATCCTTGGGATAGGTTGGCGAATTTGACGACTCGGCCAGGTACTTCAGAATGGACGAACTCTCGGTCAAGCGAAAGTCGCCATCCTCCAGCACCGGGACCAGTTGATTCGGATTGACGGCGCGATACGGCTCGCCCATGTGTTCGCCGACAAACAAGTCAACCAGTTGAAAGTCGGCTTGCAGCCCCTGTTCGGCTGCATACAGCATGATCGGGCGGCTGGTGGTTGATGCGGGATGGTAGTAAATCTTCATGCTGATGACTCCTGATGGACGTTGGTTGAGGTTGTTGGAGTTGCGCACGCAAACGCGCGCGCAATCACCGTTTGCTCGGGTCACTATAAACATTCTGAAAGCTCCCGTCCACCGCCCACCTGAAATGGCCCCACGGGATCGCATCGGGCCGTCGCTGGCATCCGAACCGGGACGACACCGAGAGCGGCCTTATCATCAAACGACCATTGGAGGGCCCCGCTGCCATGACACCGAACCGCTATCCGCCGCCGGAACTGAAAGACCTCCCCGATGACATTCGTTCCCGCATCATGGAGGTACAGGAAAAAGCCGGCTTTGTTCCCAACGTCTTCCTGTCGCTGGCACGACGACCGGCCGAATGGCGCGCCTTCGTCGCCTACCACGATGCCCTGATGCTGAAAGAGCAGTCAGGTCTCTCCAAGGGCGAACGGGAAATGATCGTTATCGCCACCAGCGCGGCGAACCATTGTCTGTACTGCGTCGTCGCGCACGGCGCCATTCTGCGGATTCACGAGAAGAACCCGCTGCTGGCCGATCAGATCGCGGTGAACTACCGCAAGGCCGACATCACGCCGCGGCAGCGCGCCATGCTCGACTTTGCCATGAAGGTATGCCAGAGTTCGCACCAGGTCGAAGATGCGGACCACGCCTTGCTGCATCTGCACGGTTTCAGCAATGAGGACATCTGGGACATTGCCGCCATCACGGCATTCTTTGCCATGAGCAACCGAATGGCGAGCTTCGCCAACATGCTGCCCAATCCCGAGTTCTACCTCATGGGTCGAGTCGCCAGGGCAAAGTAGGCGCAACGCTACGGCGGCTCAGGCCGGTGGGGCGCTCAGCGCAGCGAAATAAAGGGGGAGGCCGAAGGCCGGAGGACATTCGCGGAGTTGAGTGCCCCGCCGGCTTGAGCCGCCCACAAAGTGCCGCATATTTGAATCATTGAACGCAAGACGGTATCAGACCGAAAATCCATCGTCGGCGGCGATCACCGCGCCATTGACAAAATGACTCTCGTTGCTGGCCAGCATGATCAGAATCGCATCGAGGTCGGCTGGCTTGCCGATGCGCTTGCGCGGCATCATCTGAATCAGCTTCTTGCCGGCCTCGGTGGCCCAATGCGCGTGGTTCAACTCGGTGTCGATGTAACCAGGACAGATGGCGTTGACGTTGATGCCGAACTTGCCCCACTCCAGCGCCATGGCGCGGGTCATCTGCACCACCGCGGCCTTGCTCATGCTGTAGACGCCAATCTGGGGCAGAACGCGCAGGCCGGCCATGCTCGCTACATTGATGATGCGGCCTCCGGTGTAGGTCCCTGGCGCGGCACCCATGGCACGGGCCAGCATGCGCTTGCCAACCTCCTGGGCAACAAAGAACGCACCCTTGACGTTGGTATCGAAGATATGGTCAAAGTCCTGCGTCATCACCTCCTGGATTCTTTGCGTCGTGCTGACACCGAAGTTGTTGACGAGGATGTCGATGGAGCCGACCTCGGTTTCAGCATGGGCCACGGCCGCCATGATGCTCTGGTGGTCACGCACGTCCAGCTCCACCACATGGGCATCGCCGCCTTCGCCTTCGATACGGGCGCGCAACTCCTTGAGCCGCTCGACACGGCGGCTCGCCAGCACCACGGCAGCCCCGGAGCGGGCCAGCACCAGCGCAAACTGCTCGCCCAACCCGCTGGAGGCGCCAGTGACAAAGGCAACACGTCCGGAAAGATCGATGCTGTAGGCCATCTCAATGCGCTCCTGAAATCACAATCATGCGATCAATTGTGACCGCGCAGGCGAGCCGACTTGCAGCATAGAATTCCGCGACTTGGGTGTTTCGTTCGAGGCCATCCCACCGACGCGGCCGGTTCGTCCCCACAGCCTGCTACCGAGATTCCGAAATGAGCAACCAAATCCTGTCCCAGCATGGGCCACGTGAGGCGATGGAGTACGACGTGGTGGTGGTCGGCGCCGGTCCGGCCGGACTGGCAACCGCGATCCGGCTCAAGCAACTGGCCGCGCAGGGAAATCAGGAGATTTCGGTGCTGGTGCTGGAAAAGGGCTCGGAGCCCGGCGCCCACATTCTGTCCGGAGCGGTCATCGATCCGATCGCCATGGACGAGCTGTTTCCCGACTGGAAGGCGATGGGTGCCCCGTTGCTGCAACCGGTCACCGACGATGCAATGATCTTTCTCGGTGGGAAGACAGCGTTTCGGGTGCCGAACTTTTTTCTGCCGCCCTGCTTCCAGAATCATGGCAACTACATTGTCAGTCTTGGCAATTTGGTGCGCTGGCTGGCGCAACAGGCTGAAGCGCTGGGCGTGGAGATCTTCCCGGGCTTTGCCGCCGCGGAAGTCCTCTACAACGAAGATGGATCGGTCAAGGGTGTGGCCACCGGAAACATGGGTGTCGGCAAGGACGGCAAGAGCACCAAGAACTTCCAGCTCGGCATGGAGTTGCACGCCAGGTACACGATCTTTGCCGAAGGCGCACGGGGGCACCTGGGACGGCAACTGATCTCGCGCTTCAAGCTGGACGACGGCAGGGATCCCCAGACCTACGGACTTGGCGTCAAGGAACTGTGGGAGATCGACCCGCGGCGGCACCAGCCGGGGTTTGTCATGCACACCGCCGGTTGGCCGATGGACAGCAGCACCTACGGCGGCGCGTTTCTGTACCACCAGGAACAGAACAAGGTCACCCTGGGCTTTATCACCGGGCTCGACTACAGCAACCCCTGGCTCAGCCCGTTTGAGGAATTCCAGCGCTGGAAGACGCATCCCAACATCCGCTGGTACCTCGAAGGTGACGAAGCCAAGGGGATCAAGCCGGCGAAGCGCCTGGCCTACGGCGCGCGCGCCATCACGGCGGGCGGCCTGATGAGCCTGCCCAAGATGGTTTTTCCAGGCGGCGCGCTGGTGGGTTGCGATGCCGGCTTTCTTAACGTGAGCCGCATCAAGGGCAGCCACGCGGCGCTCAAGAGCGGCATGCTGGCGGCGCAGGCGGCGTACGACGCGATCAAGGCGGGCCGGCAACACGACGAGCTCGGCGCCTACCCGGAAGCATTCGAGAAAAGCTGGCTGCACACTGAACTGAAGCAGTCACGCAACTTCAAGGCCTGGTTCAAGAAGGGCCTGGCGCTGGCGACCATCATGAATGGCGTCGAGCAGTTCGTCCTGCGCGGCCATGTGCCCTGGACCTTGCACCGCGACAAGCCGGACCACAGCTACCTGTTACCGGCTTCTGAGTGCGCTCCCATCAACTACCCGAAACCCGACGGAAAAATCACCTTTGACCTGCTCTCCAGCGTCTTCCTCAGCAACACCAATCACGAAGAAAACCAGCCGGCGCACCTGACCTTAAAGGACGCGAGCATCCCGGTCAGCCTGAATCTGTCGCGCTATGCCGGACCCGAGTCGCGCTACTGCCCGGCCGGCGTCTACGAGTTTGTCAAGAATGAAGACGGCAGCGACCGCCTGCAGATCAACGCCCAGAACTGCGTGCACTGCAAGGCCTGCGACATCAAGGATCCGACACAAAACATTGTCTGGGTCACGCCCGAGGGTGGCGGCGGACCGAACTACTCGGGGATGTAAACGAAATGAACATTCTGATCACTGGTGGTGCCGGCTTCCTCGGCGCGCGGCTGGCAAGAACCCTGCTCAAGGGCGGCTCGCTGGCATTGGCCGGCGCCGCTGCCGCTAAAATTAATCGCGTCACCCTGGTGGACCGGGTCGCGGCGCCGACTGATCTGCTGGCCGACCCGCGGGTTCGTGGCGTCTGCGGTGACCTGAACAGCCTGCTTGCTGCGGACGCCGCTGGCGATCCCCTCGTCAGCGCCGACACCCAGCTCGTGTTTCATCTCGCGGCGGCGGTCAGTGGCGAATGCGAAGCCGATTTTGACCTCGGCATGCACAGCAACTACCGCGCCACGCACTCCCTGCTCGAGGCCTGTCGCCGGGCCGGTTCCAGGCCCGTCCTGGTGTTTGCCAGTTCGCTCGCAGTGTTCGGCCTGACGTCTGGTCAATCACCTTCGATGCTGATTTCTGACGATACCCTGCCGACGCCGCAAACCAGCTATGGCATCCAGAAGTTCATCGGCGAGCAGTTGCTTGCCGATTTCACGCGCAAGGGCTTCATCCGTGGCCGCAGCGCGCGTCTGATGACGGTCGTTGTACGTCCGGGCCGGCCGAATGGCGCCGCCTCGGGTTTCTTCAGCGGCATGATTCGCGAGCCTCTGGCCGGGGTTGCGGCTCGGGTCCCGGTGGCGGCGGACACGCCGGTCGCCCTGTCCTCGCCGGGCAACACCATTGCCGGCCTGATTCGCTCGGCCCAGGCCAGTGACGCCCAATGGGGGTCGCGAACCGGGATGAACATGCCCGCCCTGCAAACCACGGTGGGCGACATGGCGAAGGCCCTGGAGCAGGTGGCCGGCCAGGACGCCGCCAAGCTTCTGCAGTGGGAGATTGATCCAGTGATTGCGAAGATCGTCGCAACCTGGCCCTCGAACATCAGATTTGATCGAGCCCGCGCGCTGGGTCTGTCGGCGGATGCCGATTTCGTCGACATCGTTCGCGCCTACTTGGCGGACCACCCGGAGGCGGTGAAGCTTTCTCTGTCGCAGTAGGCCGAGGCGACTCTGGAGGATTGCGCCCAAACTGCTGGGCTATACTGGCCGCAGTCAGGAGAGCGTGCACCTCGGTGCACCGCCGAAGGCGCAAGAGGCGTTCGAAAGAGCGCCCTGAACGCTCAGGCAAAAAGGACTGGCTGACGTTGACCGGGCCTCAGAATCCGCTTGACGATCCCCACTGGAGAGAGGTCGATCCCAGCAGACGACCCACCGAAGGAGCAAGCGCCAAGGCCAGGAAATGGGGCCCGCGTGAATCTCTCAGGTAAACCGGACAGCGGGGGCAATCCATGGCGCGAGCCGTGGTTTTTCAATTGCCCCTGGAGAAATTGTTGTCCGCTTCTTCCGATCCAAACGGTGCCCCGCTGCTGAAGACGCCGCTGCACGACCTGCATCTCGAACTTGGCGCGCGCATGGTGCCTTTTGCCGGGTATTCGATGCCGGTGCAGTACCCGACCGGCCTGCTCGCCGAGCATCACCAGACACGCCGGGCGGCCGGCCTGTTCGACGTCTCGCACATGGGCCAGTTGCGACTGCAGGGCGCCGACGCGGCGGCCGCCTTTGAGTCGCTGGTGCCAGTGGACGCGATCGATCTTGCGCCCGGGCGGCAACGCTATGGCCTGCTGCTCAATGAGCAGGGCGGGATCATCGACGACCTGATGTTCTTTAAGCCGGCGCAGGGCGAGACCTTGCTGGTGGTGGTGAACGGCGCCTGCAAGGTTGGCGACCTCGCGCACATTCAGCAGCACATCGGTAGGCGCTGCGAAGTCATTCCCAGACCGGATCTGGCGCTGCTGGCCTTGCAGGGGCCGCAAGCGGCCAACGTGCTGCAACGGCTGGCGCCCGGCGCTGAGCGGCTCACCTTCATGAGTGGCGCCACCATGCGCATCGGCGCGGCCGACTGCCTGGTCACCCGCAGCGGCTACACCGGGGAAGACGGTTTCGAGATTTCTCTGCCAGCCGATCAGGCGCTGGTTCTGGCGCGACTGTTGCTGGCCCAGCCCGAGGTCAAGCCGATTGGCCTGGGCGCGCGCAACTCCTTGCGGCTGGAGGCCGGCCTGTGTCTCCACGGCAACGATATCGACGCCTCGACCACGCCCGCCGAGGCCGCCCTTGCCTGGTCGATACAGAAGGTGCGTCGCAACGGCGGCGCGCGTGTCGGCGGCTTTCCTGGCGCGGCCCGTGTCCTGTCCGAACTGTCCTCCGGGCCCGACGCGCTGCCGCGACAACGCGTCGGGCTGATCGCGCAGGAGCGGATCCCGGTGCGGGAGCACAGCGAGCTGCAGGACGGCGCTGGCGCGCGGATTGGAGAAGTCAGCAGCGGCCTGCTGGCACCGAGCATCGACCAGCCGATTGCGATGGGCTACGTCAATACAGAGTTTTCCTCCATCGGCGCCGAGGTGTTTGCCCTGGTCCGTGGCAAGCGGGTGCCGATGAAGGTCTGCGCCATGCCCTTTGTTCCGAACCATTACTTCAGAGGCTGACCAATGATCAAGTACACCCAAGACCATGAATGGCTGCGCATCGACGGCGACAGCGCCACGGTAGGCATTACCCACCATGCCCAGGACGCCCTGGGTGACGTGGTGTTTGTCGACCTTCCCGCCGTTGGCGCAAAGTTCAAGCAAAAGGACGTCGCTGGCGTTGTCGAATCGGTCAAGGCGGCCGCCGACATCTACATGCCGGTCAGCGGCGAAGTCACCGAGGTGAACGAGGCCTTGCGCGCCGACCCGAGCCTGGCCAACAGCGACCCGCTCGATGCCGGCTGGTTCTTCAAGGTCAGGCTCGCCGATGCGGCCGAACTCGACACCCTGCTCGACGAAACCAGCTACAGCGAGTTCAGCAAGAACGCCTGAAACCGCCTTCGCCCTGTTGCTAATACTGCCACCGCACGGATACCGCCATGTTGATGCAAACTGCCCGCCCCCTGAGTGAGCTTGAAAACCGTGATGAGTTTGTCGCCCGGCATGTTGGCATCGGAGACGCCGACGAAGCGCAGATGCTGCGTGCCGTGGGACCGGCGTCACGCCGCGCCTTGATCGAGGCTGTCGTGCCGCGCCAGATTGCGCGCAGCACACCAATGTCGCTGCCAGCGCCGCTTGGCGAGGCCGCAGCGCTGGCTGAGCTGCGCTTGATCGCGGCGAAAAACCAGGTCTTTCGCAGCTTCATCGGACAAGGCTACTACCCGACCCACACGCCGGGCGTCATCCTGCGCAACATTCTGGAGAATCCCGCCTGGTACACGGCCTACACGCCGTACCAGGCGGAAATTTCGCAGGGCCGGCTGGAGGCGCTGCTGAACTTCCAGACCATGGTCTGCGATCTGACGGGAATGGCCATCGCCAACGCCTCGATGCTGGACGAGGCAACGGCTGCGGCCGAGGCGATGACCCTGGCCAAGCGCAGCGTGAAGTCACGCAGCCAGCGTTTCATCGTCGCTGGCGACTGCCATCCGCAGACCATTGAAGTCATTCAAACCCGCGCCAAGCCGCTCGGCATTGAGGTCGTGCTGGCCAATTCGGCCGATCAGTGGCAGGAGCAGCTCAGCAACCATGACTACTTCGCGGTGTTGGCCCAGTACCCCAACACCAGCGGCCGCATCGATGACCTGGCGCCCGACGTCACTGTTGCGCATCAAAAGCAGGCGGCCTTCATCGTCGCCACCGACCTGCTGGCCCTGACGCTGCTGGTGCCGCCTGGGGAATGGGACGCCGATATCGTCGTCGGCAATACGCAGCGCTTTGGCATGCCGATGTGCAACGGCGGCCCGCACGCCGCTTTCCTCGCCTGTCGCGATGAATTCAAGCGCTCGCTGCCGGGCCGACTCGTCGGGGTCAGCGTCGATCGCCATGGCGGCACGGCCTACCGCCTGGCCCTGCAAACGCGCGAGCAGCATATCCGGCGCGAAAAGGCCACCTCCAACATCTGCACCGCGCAGGTGCTGCCCGCCGTGATCGCCAGCATGTATGCCGTGTACCACGGACCGGAGGGCCTGCGACGCATCGCGAGCCGGGTGGCGGCCTTCACCGCCATCCTGGCGCATGGTCTCAAGCAGCTTGGCCATGTTCCCCGCAGCGAACATTGTTTTGACACGATTTCGATCAAGACCGGCACAGCAACGCAGGCCATTGCGGCGCGGGCACGCGCGGCCAGGGTGAATCTGCGCATTTACTACGATCAATACATCTGCATCTCGCTGGACGAGATGACCCGGCGCGAGGACATCGAGCTGATCTGGTCGTTTTTTGCGGCGCCTGGCCAGGCCCGGCCCAGGGTCGATGCCTTCGAGAAAGGTATTGAGCCCCTCATCCCAGGTTCCCTTCGGCGCAGCAGCAGTTTCCTGACCCATCCGGTCTTCAACTCGCACCACAGCGAAACCGGCCTGCTGCGCTACCTGCGACGCCTGGCCGACAAGGATCTGGCGCTCGACCGCAGCATGATTCCGCTCGGCAGCTGCACCATGAAGCTGAACGCCAGCAGCGAGATGATTCCCATCACCTGGCCGGAATTTGCCGACATCCATCCGTTTGCGCCGGCCGATCAACTGCAGGGCTATCGCGAACTCGACGCGCAGCTACGGGACTGGCTCTGTCAGGCCACGGGCTACGCCGGTGTCAGCTTGCAGCCGAACGCTGGAAGCCAGGGCGAATACGCCGGACTGCTGGCGATCCAGGCCTGGCACGCCTCGCGCGGCGAGGCGCAGCGGGTCGTCTGCCTGATCCCGGAATCAGCCCATGGCACCAACCCGGCGAGCGCGCAGATGGCCGGAATGCAGGTGCTGGTGGTGAAGTGCGACGCGCAGGGGAACATCAGCATGGACGACCTGCGCGCCAAATGCCAGCAGCACAGCGCGCAGCTCGCCGCCATCATGATTACCTACCCGTCAACCTACGGCATCTTCGACACCCATATCAGGGAGATTTGCGCCCTGGTGCATCAGCATGGCGGCCGCGTCTACGTCGATGGCGCCAACATGAATGCCCTGGTCGGACTGGCCGCGCCGGGAGAGTTTGGCGGCGACGTCAGCCACCTGAACCTGCACAAGACCTTCTGCATCCCGCACGGCGGCGGCGGGCCAGGGGTTGGGCCGGTCTGCGTCGTTGCCGACCTGCTGCCTTTTCTGCCGAGTCACGGAGCGAGACAAGGCGCGGACGCGACGAAGAACAGCGTCGGGGCGGTCAGCGCCGCACCCTTGGGCAATGCCGGCGTGTTGCCGGTCAGCTGGATGTACATGCGCATGATGGGCGCCGAGGGCCTGCGCCAGGCGACCGAAGTGGCGATCCTCAGTGCCAACTACCTGGCGGCCAGGCTTTCGCCACACTACGGCATTCATTTCAGTGCTGGCATCGAAGGCATCGCCGGCGGCGGCGTTGCGCACGAGTGCATTCTGGATCTGCGCCCGCTGAAAGAAAGCAGTGGCCTTGGCGCCGAGGACGTTGCCAAACGCCTGATCGATTACGGCTTTCACGCCCCGACCCTGAGTTTTCCGGTCGCCGGCACCCTGATGGTCGAGCCAACCGAGAGTGAAAATCTGGCGGAACTCAATCGCTTCTGCGACGCGATGATCGCCATTCGCAATGAGATCGCCAAGGTCGAACGCGGTGAATGGTCGCGCGAGGACAACCCGCTGAAGAACGCGCCGCACACCGCCGAAGCCCTGTTGCAGGCCGACTGGAGCCACGGCTACTCACGCGAGGTGGCGGCCTACCCCCTGCCGGGTCTGCGCCGCAACAAGTACTGGAGCCCGGTCGGGCGGGTCGACAATGTTCACGGCGACCGGAATCTGTTTTGCATTTGCCCGCCACTCAGCGACTACGGCTGAACCACGACTCAGAAAATACCATGGTCCGCCAGGATGAGGGCGGCGCCCTTCTCCGCCACCATCAGGGTTGGCGCGTTGATGTTGCCCGAGGTCAGTGTCGGAAAAATGGACGCGTCGATGACGCGCAGGCGCTGCAGTCCATGGACCCGCAGCCTGGCATCGACGACCGAGAGCCGGGGATCGGGCCCCATGCGGCAGGTACTGACCGGGTGGAACACCGTCGAGGCGCGCTGGCGCACATCGTCCAGGATCTGCTGGTTTGACACGACGTCCACGCCGGGCAGGATGCGCCGTTCGATCACCGCTTTGAACGCCGGGGTGGCGGCAAGCTGCTCGAGGAACGCTGCACCCTCGAGCATTTCCTGCCGATCGTGTTCGGTTGAGAGCGAGTTCGGCAGAATCCTTGGCGCTGCCAGGGGATCGGCCGAGCACAGTTCCAGCTGGCCTCGGCTGGTCGGACGACAGGGTTGTGCGCTCAGGGAAAAGCCCGGGAATGGATCGGGCGCCATCAGAGCGCGTTTGCCAGGCTTGCCCCTGAGGTCGGCACCCGACCCCGAAAGTAGTGGTCGTAGCAGAGGTGATCCTGCAGGTGCTCCCCGACAGCCGGATGATCGGCAGCGTGAAGTCCTGGACCTTGTGCTCGCCGCGATGGGTGGCCACGCAGCGGCGAAACGTGCTCAGAGGCAAGTACGCCATGAGCTGCGAAAACACGAGCTTGCCCTGGTGCATGGTGGTCCTTCGCGTGGTAACGCAAAAGACCAGAAGTCTGACGTTCGACGTTCAAATCGAGACCAGACCAAAACACCGAAATCGGCAGGCAAATCATTAACTTACGACGTCCCGATGTGAAAACGTTGGGACACTACTGTTTTTACTTCATTGCTGATTTTTTTCTACTGCCCTGCCAGGCGCTCTTTCATCCAGTTGATCAATCCCCCGCTGAGCAGGAATTGCACTTGCCGCGGCGACATGCTATGACGCACCTGGAACTGGTGCTGGCGCGTGACGTTCTCGACCAGCAAATCGCCTCCCGCTACGAGTACGCGCCGCAGGTCGGCCAGGCGCAGCACGTCGCCGGCCTGGATGCCGTCGTAGTCCGCAGGATCGACGAAAGTCAGCGCCAGCACGCCGAAGTTGATCAGGTTTTGCGCGTGGATCCGCGCGAAGCCCTTGGACAGCACCGCGCGCAGCCCGAGGTACTGCGGGCCCAGCGCGGCGTGCTCGCGGCTCGAACCTTGCCCGTAATTGCTCCCGCCCACCACCACGTGGCCCTTCACATGCTTGGCGCGCGCGGCATAGGTGGGATCGAGCCTGTCGAAGGAGAACTCGGCAATCCTGGGAATGTTGCTGCGGAACGGCAGCACCCGCAAGCCCGGCGGCATGATCTCGTCGGTAGAAATGTCGTCCGCCACCTTGAGCAGAACCGGCACTTCGATCTCATCGGGCAGCGGCAGGAAGGTTGGCAGCGAAGCGATGTTCGGGCCCTTCACGAGGTCCACTTGCAGCGCCGCCTCAAGCGGCAACGGCGGCATGAACATCTCACGGTTGATGATCGGGTTGTCGGGATCGGCGATGCGTGGGTAGGGGATGCCGAGCGTGCGCGGGTCGGTAATCACGCCAGTGAGCGCCGACGCCGTGGCGGTCTCCGGGCTGACCAGACACACCTTGTCCTCGCGCGTGCCGGAGCGGCCGGGGAAGTTGCGTGGCACCGTGCGCAAAGAGAGTTCATTGGTAGCCGGCGCCTGGCCCATGCCGATGCAGCCGTTGCAGCCGGCCTGGTGCAGCCGCGCGCCGGCGTGCAGTAGGTGGGCGATGTGGCCGTCGCGCACCAAGGTTTCGAGCTGCGCCCGGGACGTGGGATTGATGTCGAACGACACGCGGTCGTTCACTCGCCGACCCTGCACCATCAGCGCGGAAACGGCGAAGTCGCGGTAGCCGGGATTGGCCGACGAGCCGATGTACGCCTGGTAGATCCGCTCACCCGCTACTTCGCTGACAGGGCGCACGTTCCCCGGGCTGGACGGCATGGCGATCAGCGGCACCAGGCTCGACAGATCGATCTCTTCGTACACGTCGTAGGCCGCGCCGGGATCCGCAGCCAGCTCCACCCAGTCGTCTTCGCGCTGCCAGGCGCGCAGGAAGCGGCGCACCTCCTGATCGGAAGGGAAAACGGTGGTGGTCGCGCCCAGCTCGGCGCCCATGTTGGCGATCACGTGCCGATCCATCGCGCTCAGCGTGGCCAGCCCCGGTCCGTAGTACTCGACGATCCGGCCCAGTCCGCCGTCCACGCCGTGGCGGCGCAGCATCTCCAGGATCACATCCTTGGCGCTCACCCAGTCCGGCAGCCGCCCGGTGAGCTTCACGCCCCAGACCAGCGGCATGCGCGTGAAGAACGGCTCGCCCGCCATCGCCAACGCCACTTCCAGCCCGCCAGCGCCGATGCCCAGCATGCCGATCGCGCCGCCCGCCGGCGTGTGGCTGTCAGAGCCCAGCAGCGTCTTGCCCGGCTTGCCGAAGTTCTCCTGGTGGCACGGATGGCTCACCCCGTTGCCAGGCCGCGAATACCACACGCCGAAGCGCTGGCAGGCGCTGCGCAGGAAAAGGTGGTCGTCGGGATTCTTGAAGTCCTCCTGGATGATGTTGTGGTCGACGTACTGGACGCTTACCTCGGTCTTCACCCGGTCCAGGCCCATCGCCTCCAGCTCCAGCATCACCAGCGTGCCGGTGGCGTCCTGGGTCAGCGTCTGGTCGATGCGGAGCCCGATCTCCTCGCCGGGCGTCATGCCGCCGTGCATCAGATGCGACTGGATCAGCTTCTGGGCAACATTCAGGCTCATGGTCACTCTCCCAAGTTCGATAAGATTACGGAATCACACAAAGTTAATATCGTTGTATTCGCTCATACCGCTGTTCCAAACAGAAATCCGACGCCAGCGGTTAACCCCATGGCCAGCGCACCCCAGAACGTGACGCGCATCGCACCCACCGCCACGCGCGCGCCGCCGGCGCGCGCAGCCACCCCACCCAGGAGCGCGAGGAACACAAGCGAAGTAGCTGAGACGATGGGGATCAGGCTCGCCTCTGGGGCTAATGCCGTGACAAAGAGAGGCATGGCTGCGCCCACAGCGAAGCTGGCGGCGGAAGCAAAGGCCGCCTGAATCGGACGCGCACCAAGCGTTTCGGAAATCCCGAGTTCGTCGCGGGCATGTGCGCCGACCGCGTCATGCGCCATGAGTTGATTGGCGACCTGCTTCGCAAGCGCAGGATCAAGGCCTCGACCGACGTAGATCGCCGCCAGTTCTTTGCTCTCGCCTGGATAGTCCCTGTTGATCTCCTTGCGTTCACGCTCGATGTCTGCCTGTTCGGTGTCTGCCTGTGAGTGGACGGACACATACTCGCCTGCAGCCATCGACATGGCGCCCGCGACCAAGCCGGCAACCCCCACGACCAATACGGTGCTGTGAGTCACCTGCGCGGCCGCAACACCCAGCACCAGGCTCGCGGTGGAAACGATGCCGTCGTTCGCGCCCAATACCGCGGCGCGAAGCCAGCCGGTACGTTCAGTGCGGTGTTGTTCCCCGTGACGTGGATGCATTATGAAATTCGGCTCTTCAGGAAATCGTTAGCGCCCGGAATTCGCATCATGGTTGGGATGCTCATTGTTCTTCCTCGAAATTGTACGCAGGCAAGGTAGCGAGCCGACTGTCTTCAACCGGGCCGCCCACAGTGAAGTGGTAGAAACTTTGCCACTCGCGTGAAACGATCCCGAAGGCCGCATGGACCGGATCGTCGAAGTAGCAGCCGATCCCGGTCGACCGAATGCCCGCCTCTTCGGCCTCAAGATAGAGTAGCTGGCCCACCATGCCGGCCTCCCAGAACAGGTTCCGGTAGAACCCGCTGCCATATGTGGCCAGGCTGTCCATGTAGTCGGCGATCATGGACAGGCTAAAGGCGCCATCACCGGCAATGGCCTGGCCGCAGGAGACGGTGGTCGCCAGCGCTCGACAGTCCCCCTCTTGGAGGAGGTACAAGGGGAGCCCTGGCGGGCAGTCGGGCAGGCGTTGCCAACAAAATTCTGAATGCATCACTCTCTTGAGGCTATCGACCTTGTCCGGATCTCGGGCGAGCGCGTAGATGCCAGGCGCCACGCCGTCGACGCGGTGAACGAAAAGCCCGATGTGGATGCGCGGTCGCCAGGGGATCGCGTCCCAGGGCATAGCTCGCCGCTCTTGTGTTGGAATCAGTCGGGCGAGCATGCGAAAGAATGCTGCTCGCGAGATCGCCGTCGAGCCATCCATCGCTACTGCGCTGCGGCGGCCAAGAATGGCCGTCTCCGCGGTGAGCAGGCCCTGACGGATGGGTGTCCCGAAAAGCTCATCCTCCGAGGGAAAGCCGGAGAAATCCTCCTTGATAGGCGAGCTTTCGCAGCGTCGAGTCGCCTGCGCAACGGCGTCGATCACGGGCCACTCGACACTGTGTTCGGGGCTCAGCGTATTGGCCCTGCCCTGCCAAAGCACGCCACTGCCGTGCGCCGTCAGAGGCTTAGATTCAGTCAGAAGCGGTGCTGGTAAATCCGGTGAAATCAACGCGAGCAGCTCAGCTTCCTCGCGTTCCGCCACCGCGAAATCCTCATCGCGGTCAAGCCCAAGGAGGCTGGAGAGGGTGCCATCGCTCACGCTGCCCTGGAGCACCAATCTCCAGCCGAGCGCCGCTGCCGCGATACGCAGGCTGGCAAGCGCGTGTCCAACGTCGTGCTGGCAGTAACGGAACGCACGCTCACCGTACTTCCAGGCTTCCCGCCAATGCACCGACGACAGACCCACAAAGAAGGAGTCCTCAGGGAAAGGCTCAGTCAGCTCGGTCCACCGCTTCGCGTCGAGCACCGCTCGCCGTTCAAGAGCGTGCTCCCTCGGCGCATAGTGGTACACGGCGGCCGTAGCGCCGATCTGGTCGACCGCAGGCAGTACGGCATAGCCCTCGGTCGGATGAAGATTTCCGCTCGACGGATTGGCGCGCAACGGCCACGTGGTATCGCCGACTTGGTTCCATGCCGTCAGCGATAGTGCATACCGGAAAAAGAGCGAGACCGACTCCAACGACAGTGGCATCGGCGGCACGATCGCGCTGGCATAGAGCTGCCAGTAGGGCAGCGGGCGGCCCGCTTTGGGCAGAGGGAGGCGAACGAGATCCGCTCCCGCGTAGCGCCGAAACGGATCGGGTTGCGTCGCCCAGTCCATGTAGCCGAGCGAGGCGGCGTAGCGGTGGAAGTGGTGTTTTGTCCGCTCGTGGTAGGCGAAGACCACCTCTTCGGCAGAGGCCTCTCCCGCAACAAGGCCGGTTAGTTCCAGCGTACCAGGCTGCGCCGACAAGGGTGAAAGACGATGGGACGTCATGGCAATCTTCGTCATGCTGTGCAGCACTCGATGAGCGCCTGCGCGCTCGTCACCGGCGCGTCGCAGCTACGGTTTCGGCACACGTAGGCGGCGGGCAGGCCGCCTACGGGGTGCCGTCTCTGGCCGATCGGAACATCCTCGGCAAATGCCAGAACACGCGCTGGGTGGTAGCTACGGTGAACGGCCTCCACCAGCGATGCCGCCTCGCCCCGGCCGCCAGCCAGCACAATAGAGGCCGGGTGCTGGGAAAAATCGAGCGCCGCCAGGAGGTGCGAAAAACCAAATGGGTTCTTGGCCGCTGCGGCACCGTACATCTGGAACACCTGTTCGGCGCGGTCGCGGTAAGAGTCGCGACCCGTCAGTTGGTGCGCCCGAAGAGATAAATCTGGGCACAGGGAAACTGTAGTTTTATTGCACTGACCGTCCTGTGACATAGCGGATATTGCGCTGAATCACTACGAATTAATAAAGCCGACAATAGACTGAACTTCATTGAGGGTAGTAATAAACCACTCATCACCCGGCGCATCCTCTTTCCAGCG
>JBCKPE010000004.1:0-42506 GCA_038901875.1 Burkholderiaceae bacterium | reverse complement strand
AAAACATCATGAAACCGTGGAAGATATTTTATCAACTTGAGCGAAAAAAGTCTGCTTTCCTGTGCAGTTAATCCGAGTCGTTGGGCATGCGCCTGCTGCATCGGATTCCTGCGATGCTGACACGCCCTGCATATCGGCGTTGATGACGATATGAGCGTGTTTAAGCGCGTAGAGGCCGTCGGTAGCTATGCGCCCGGCGGGTCTCGCTCCCACACTATCGGCGCTGTCCGCGCTGGCACGACCTGCGACCAGTGAGCGCACCCGTGCGGGTTTTCTTTTGGCTGGCGCCAAGTCGCGCACGCGCCCGCGAGGTCTTTGACTGCCCATCGGTGGGCAGTGAATGCGTGCAACGTCGCACACGCGCCCTGCCGACACCCAGCCTGACCCGCTGGGTTTTTTGTTGCCTGCCTGAGGCTGGCAACACGGTACAAAACGATGTTCCGGTGGCTACACAGTGGCTACACGGCAAAAAAACGACACCAAGAAAAAAGCCCAGTGCTACCTATTCGATAGCTGCGTTGCCTTTGTCTATGCGGGTTGTGACTGGTGGCGCTTCACGGACTCGAACCGCGGACCTGTGGATTATGATTCCATCGCTCTAACCGACTGAGCTAAAGCGCCAGAGCGCGGAATTATAGCTGCCGCAACCGACCGTTCGCGGTGCTCAGACGCCGCGACACGGCTCGGTGCTTTGCCTATTCATCGCTGAACTTCGCTTTGCGCTTGTTGACAAAGGCGGCCATGCCTTCCTTCTGGTCGGCGGTGGCGAACAGGGCGTGGAACAGGCGGCGCTCGAACATGATGCCGTCGGCCAGCGTTCCCTCAAATGCACGGTTCACGGACTCCTTGGCCGCCATCACTGCCACCTGTGAAAACTCGCCAATCGTGGCCGCCACCGCAAGAGCCTCCGGCATGAGTTTGTCAAGGGGAACGACCCGGCTTACCAGTCCGGCACGTTCTGCCTCCTGCGCGTCCATCATGCGGCCGGTCAGGATCATGTCCATCGCCTTGGCTTTGCCGATGGCGCGCGGCAGGCGCTGCGTGCCGCCCGCGCCAGGCATCACGCCGAGCTTGATTTCGGGTTGGCCAAAACGGGCATTTTCGGCGGCGATGATGATGTCACAACTCATCGCCAGTTCGCAGCCACCGCCCAGGGCATAGCCGCTGACGGCGGCGATGACCGGCTTGCGCACCGAGCGAATCCGTTCCCAGTTGCGCGTGATGTAGTCCTGCTTGTAGGCGTCGGCAAAGCTGTAGCTTGCCATGGCCCCAATGTCGGCGCCGGCGGCAAAGGCCTTTTCGTTGCCGGTGATGATGATGCAGGCAATCGCAGGGTCCGCCGCAAAAGCGCTCAGCGCCGCGCCCATCTCGTCCATCAGCTGGTCGTTCAGCGCGTTCAACTGCTGCGGCCGGTTCAGCGTGATGATGCCAGTCTTGCCTTCGCTGCGGGAGAGGATGTGTTGGTAGCTCATTGGGATGGCTTGCGTTGCATCTGTTGGAGAGGACTATACCGAAGCGGGTGCGTCCTGGCCCACGCCGGGCCGGTGGTAAATTGCGGGTCAGGAGGCTTCCATGAGCGAACCAACCGTCTTGTACGCTGAACATGGTGCGGTGGCCGTCGTCACCTTGAACCGGCCGCAGTCCCTGAACAGTTTCACGCGTGAGATGCACCACGAACTGTGGATTGCCTTGCGCAGTGCCGAGAACAATCGCGCGATTCGCGCCATGGTGATTACCGGCGCCGGACGCGCGTTTTGCGCGGGCGCAGATCTGACCGAGTTCGATCTGACGCCCGGTCCTGATTTGATGAGCCGGGTTGATCCAGGACCGGTGATCGATCAGGCCTTCAATCCGACGGTGCGAAAACTGCAGGCCCTGCGCATGCCGACCATTGCGGCGGTGAATGGCGTGGCCGCCGGTGCCGGCGCGTCACTGGCCATGACCTGCGACATCGCCATTGCATCGCCCGCCGCAAGTTTCATCCAGGCCTTCAGCAAGATTGGCTTGGTTCCGGACGCTGGGGGAAGCTGGTTCCTGCCGCAACGCCTGGGTCTGGCGCGGGCCTTGGCACTGGCCATGACGGGCGACAAGTTGCCTGCGGCGCAGGCCAAGGAATGGGGAATGATCTGGGACGTGGCCGGCAGCGCCGAGGAGTTGATGCCCGCGGCCATGGCCCTGGCCGAGCGGTTGGCGACGATGCCGACCCGGGCCCTGGTGACCACGCGCCAACTGCTGCGCGAGAGCGGCAGCCGCGCCCTGAACCAGCAGCTCGACGTCGAGCGCGACACGCAATCGGCGATGGGACGGACGCACGACTATCTGGAAGGAGTCGCCGCCTTTCGCGAGAAGCGCGCGCCCCAATTCAGGGGCGAGTAGGCGCGCCGTCGGAACATCGGGAACACCATGTCAGAGCAGGCCGGACCACTTGCGCAGCGCGTCGGCGAGCAGATGTTCAGGGACGACTGTGCCTCACGCGAAACCATGCAGATGGAACTGCTCGAATGCGGCCCGGGCCAGGCCAAGATGCGCATGCGGGTGCAGGACTTTCATCTGAACGGCCACCGCATCTGCCATGGCGGCTTCATTTTCACTCTGGCCGATTCGACCTTTGCCTTTGCCTGCAACAGCCATAACCGGGTCACCGTGGCGGCCGGTTGCAGTATTGAATTTCTCAAGCCGGCGCAACTCGACGACGTGCTGACCTGCATCGGACAGGAGCAGACCCTGCTGGGACGCCAGGGCATCTACGACATGTGCGTGACCAACCAGCAGGGCGAGATGGTGGCGCTGGTGCGCGGCCGCAGCACGCAGATTCGGGGCACGGTGGTCGCGCCATGAAAGCCTTCGCACTGGAGCCGGTCGAAAAATGCTCGGTCGATGAGTTGCGTGCCCTGCAACTCGCGCGCCTGCAGGCAACCCTGCGCCATGCCTATGCCAATTCACCCGCCTACCGGGCCAAGTTCGACGCCGCGGGCGTGCATCCGCAGGACTGCCGGCAACTGTCCGACCTGGGAAAGTTTCCGTTCACGACCAAGCAGGACTTGCGCAGCCATTACCCGTTTGGCATGTTTGCCGTGCCGCGCGAGCAGTGCGTTCGAATTCACGCCTCGAGCGGAACGACCGGCAAGCCCACGGTGGTGGGCTACACGCGCAACGACATCGACACCTGGGCCCATTGCGTGGCGCGCAGCATCCGTGCCTCGGGCGCCCGTCCGGGTGACCTGGTGCACATCAGTTATGGCTACGGCCTGTTCACTGGCGGGCTGGGCGCGCACTACGGAGCTGAGCGCCTGGGTTTGACCGTGGTGCCCTTTGGCGGCGGCCAGACCGAGCGCCAGGTGCAGCTGATTGCCGACTTTAGGCCCGACATCATCATGGTCACGCCGAGCTACATGCTGGCCATCGCCGAGGAGATGCAGCGCCAGGGCATGGATCCGGCGCTCAGTTCGCTGCGCATCGGCATTTTTGGCGCCGAACCATGGACCAACGACATGCGACAGGCGATCGAGCGACGCATGGGCCTGGATGCGGTGGACATCTATGGGCTGAGCGAGGTGATTGGCCCGGGCGTCGCCAACGAATGCATCGAGACCAAGGACGGACCAACAATCTGGGAGGATCATTTTTACCCGGAGGTGATCGACCCGGATTCCGGTGAATTGCTGGCGGACGGCGAGCGCGGTGAACTGGTTTTCACCAGCCTGACAAAGGAGGCCCTGCCGATCATCCGTTACCGCACACGCGACCTCAGCCGTCTGCTGCCCGGGACCGCAAGAACCATGCGACGCATGGAAAAAATTACCGGACGCAGCGACGACATGATGATTGTGCGCGGCGTGAATGTGTTCCCGACGCAGATCGAGGAGCTGATCCTGAAGATTGCGGCGCTGGCGCCGCACTACCAATGTGTCCTGACGCGCTCCGGGTCGCTTGACGAGCTGACGGTGCGGGTCGAAGTTGGTCGCGGTGTGGAACTTGAGTCGGATCCGGCGCGAACGGCTGCGCAACAACTGCAACATGCCATCAAGGCCTTTGTCGGCATCAGTGCGAAGATCGACCTGCGAGCCGCAGGTGAGGTCGAGCGCAGCCAGGGCAAGGCCAAGCGTGTACTGGACCTGCGGCAGCAATCCTAGTTTTTAGCCCCTGCCGGGACCCGCTCGGTCAGCATCTTCTCAATCTGTGCGGCGGCAATGGCCCCGGGAATCCGTGAGCCGTCAGCAAAGATCATGGTCGGCGTTCCGGTAATCTTGTGCTTGCGGCCAAGCTCGACATTGCGCGTCAGCGCCGCCGTGTCGCAGGCCTGGGCCGCCGGCGGCTGCTCGCGCACCATCAGATCAAGCCAGGCCTTGGCCTTGTCGCGCGCGCACCAGACGTTCTTCGACTTCTCCACCGAGTCCGGTCCGAGGATGGGCAACAGGAAGATATGCAATGAAACATTGTCGATTTTCTGCAGATCGCGCTCGAGCCGCTTGCAGTAGCCGCAATTCGGGTCTTCAAATATCGCCACGCGACGCTTGCCGTTGCCTCGAACAATGGTGAACGAATCCTTGAACGGCAGGGCTTCGAAATCAAGGGCGTTCAGCTTTTCAATGCGCTCCTCGGTCAGGTTGCGGCGCAGCCGGGTGTCGAAGACACTGCCCTGAATCAGGAAATTGCCTTCCGCATCGGTGTAAAAGATCTCGACGCCGTTGACCCGCAGCTCGAACAGGCCAGGCACCGGACTTTTCACAACCTCTTCAATCTTCGCAAACTGCGGAATCCGCTCGCTGATGTTCTTGCGGATGACGGCCTCGTCAGCCTGCGCCAGCTGGCTGAGGAGCAGCACGATCAGCGCGAGCCCTGTCTTGATGTAGTTCATGTCAATTCCAGTTTCTGCAGGACTAGGCCTGCCCCATCGCCCGCGCCACCACCCAGCATTTGAACGGGCCGGACCGGTCAAATCCATTCATCCCTGCATTGCGCAGTTCGCTCCAGGCGCCCGTGCCCAGGGCAAAGCTGCGTTGCAAGCCGTCCATTGTCCAACCCAGCGCTGCAATTGCCAACTTGCGCCCCCGTTCATAGCGGCGCAGCGATCTCATGTCCCCGACACCACGCCAGTAATCTCTGGCGCCCAACAGCGCCGCCAACTCGCGTGCGTCACCCAGGCCAAGGTTCAAGCCCTGCCCCGCCAGGGGATGAACCTGGTGCGCTGCGTCGCCGGCCAGGGCCCAGGAACTTACCACCTTGTCACCCCTGGCCGAGCCGACCCAACGTTTGGCCTGTCCCAGCTGCAATAGCCAGCAGGAACGGGGGCCCGATAGCTGCAGCCGGCCCAGGCTGTGATGGCTTGCCGCTTCCAGCGCCTGCGCCAGAGCGGTGTCGCCCAAGGCGTCCAGTTCCGCCTGTCGCTCCAGGTTGATGGACCACACCACGGCCACGGAGTTCCCTGAAGCGCCACCGACTGGCAAAAAAGCCAACACCTCGCCGTTCGAGAACCATTGCCAGGCCGTTCCTTCGTGCTGCCGCTCGCAGGTCAAACGCGTCGCCAAGGCAATCTGGCTATAGGGCAGGGTCTCGAATTCAACGCCAATGGCGTTTCGGGTGGCGCTGGCATGGCCCTCACCGATGACCGTCAGAGGCGC
Organism: Burkholderiaceae bacterium; assembly: GCA_038901875.1. Lineage (GTDB taxonomy): Bacteria > Pseudomonadota > Gammaproteobacteria > Burkholderiales > Burkholderiaceae_C > JBCKPE01. Next base: position 36,885 of record JBCKPE010000004.1, on the reverse strand, counting down.
TGGCTGCGGCTCCTTCAGGTTTTCAATCAGCGGCTGAAAACCGATCGCCTCGGCCAGCAACGCGTCGAGCGTCGCCGCATCGACGATCCAGGCCAGCGCTTCCACACCCTGTTCGAGCGCGTCAAAGTGCACGCGGCCCTTGGCGTCACCGTGCACCATCATTCTCTTGACTGGGGTGGCCGCCGTCTCGCCGGGCCAGGCCCGGACCGACTCGAGCAGGCGGCGCGACGACAAGTTGAGCGCGTAACTCCTGATGTCGGCGTGACCCGCGGCGGCGCCGGGCGACGCCGCGAGCAAGCCTACTCGCAGGCGCAGGCCAGCGAGCAGAAGGGCGAGTGTGCGGCCCACGACACCGCCACCGCGGATACACACATCGATCGGTTGCATCGGTGCATTTTAGGGATGCTTTGCATGACTTGCGCCGCGCATGACCGGAGGTACGCAGAGCATCTCCAAAAGCCGGTGCAAAATTCATGCTGTGTCGGCCCGCTGTTGGCACCTCATCCTGAGAAAGATTGCCCCTTGAGCTCTTCCCCTGTTTCAATCGACGCGCCCCGGGCGCAGATCGCCCGCTTGCTGGTCTATCCCGTAAAGTCATGCGCCGGAGTGGATCTGAAACAGTCTGTGCTGACGCCAACCGGCCTTGAATTCGACCGGGCCTGGATGGTGGTCGACGAATCCGGCGAATTTGTCACGCAGCGTGAGCTGCCACGGATGGCGCTGATTCAGCCAAGATTTGGCCACAGCGACCTGGTGTTGCGCGCGCCCGGCATGCTGGCCCTGCATTTGGCGCTGGACGCGGCTGAGCAGCCGTGCCGGGTTCGTGTCTGGGACGATGAGGTGCCGGCCTACGACATGGGCGATCTGGCATCGCACTGGTTCAGTGACTTTCTGCTCAGCAACAGAACCGTGTCACCGCGCAAACTGCGGCTGGTGCGCTTCGACCCGGAGCATGAGCGAGCGTCGAGCAAGCAGTGGACCGGCGACGTCACCGCGCTGAACCAGTTCAGCGATGGCTACGCACTGCTGGTCACCAGCACCGCGTCGCATCAACTCCTGAATGAAAGATTGCAGGCGGCGGCGCTGCCGCCGGTCACGATCGAGCGCTTTCGCCCGAACATCGTGCTCGACGGCCTGCTGGCGCACGACGAAGACCGGCTGCATGACCTGCACATCGCCACGGCAGAGGGGAGCGCCGTGCTGCGCCCGGTCAAGCCCTGCGCGCGCTGTCCCATCCCCAATATTGACCCCTTGACGGCGCAAAGCAGTCCGGCGGTAACGGACATCCTCCAGGGCTACCGGCAAGGCCCGGGTGGCGCTGTCACCTTTGGCATGAATGCCATCGTGCTGCAGGGCGCCGAGCAGACGCTTGCGCTTGGGCAGCAGGTGAGCAGCTCGTACCGCTTTGACTAGCAACTCATTCGCATACACTCCGCGCTCGGTTTTTAAGGTAATCAATGAGTCTGAAATGCGGCATCGTCGGCCTGCCCAACGTCGGGAAATCCACGCTTTTCAATGCCTTGACCAAGGCCGGCATCGCGGCAGAAAACTATCCCTTCTGCACCATCGAACCCAATGTGGGGATGGTCGAATTGCCAGATCAGCGCCTGCAGCAACTGGCCGCTATCGCTCGCCCGGAAAAAGTCATTCCCGCCATCGTCGAGTTTGTTGACATTGCGGGGTTGGTGGCGGGGGCCAGCCAGGGCGAGGGCCTGGGCAACAAGTTTCTGGCCCATGTGCGCGAAACCGACGCCATTGTCAATGTCGTGCGCTGTTTTGACGATGCCAACGTGGTGCACGTGACGGGCCGGGTCGACCCGGTGTCGGATGCCGAGGTGATCCAGACCGAGCTTTGTCTGGCCGACCTCGGGACGGTGGAGAAAAGCCTGGCGCGCTACACCAAGGCGACCAAAGCTGGCAATGACAAGGAGGCGGCACGCCTGGTCGCCGTGCTGGAGAAATGCCAAGCCGCGCTCGATCAGGGCCGGCCGGTGCGCACTGTGGACTTTAGCAAGGAGGAACAGTCGGTGCTGCGGCCGCTGTGCCTGATCACGGCGAAACCGGCCATGTACATGGCCAATGTCTCGGACACGGGATTCGAGAACAACCCCTACCTGGACCGCTTGCGCGAGTACGCGGCAGCGCGCGCCGCGCCGGTGGTTGCTATTTGCGCCGCCATGGAGGCCGAGATGGCTGACATGAGCAACGACGACAAGCAGATGTTCCTGCAGGAGATGGGCCAGCAGGAGCCGGGCCTGAACCGCCTGATTCGCGCGGCCTTTGGCCTGCTGAATCTGCAAACCTATTTCACGGCCGGCGAAAAGGAGGTTCGGGCCTGGACCATTCACGTCGGCGACACCGCGCCTCAGGCGGCCGGGGTCATTCACACCGACTTCGAGCGTGGCTTCATCCGCGCGCAGACGATCTCTTTCGACGACTACATCGCCTTCAAGGGAGAACAGGGAGCGAAGGACGCCGGGCGCATGCGCAGCGAAGGCAAGGACTACGTCGTCAAGGACGGCGATGTGCTGAATTTCCTGTTCAACGTCTGACTAGAAATTGAACTTTCCGGGAAAGACCCAGAGCAGCAGCGCCGTCATCATCACGTAACGCAGGAACTTGCCAATCGCCATGTAAAGCAGGCAGGGCCAGAACGGCAGGCGCAGCCAGCCGGCGACGGCGCATAGCGGGTCGCCGACGGCGGGCAGCCAGGACAGCAGGCAGGCTTTCGGGCCGAGGCGCTCGAGCCAGCGCAGGGCGTGGGTATGGCTCGACGAGCCGCGGTAACGGTCCAGCGCGGCGTGGGCGCCAAACCCCATCCACCAGTCGACGGCGCCGCCCAGCGTGTTGCCGGCGGTGGCGACCAGGATGGCCGGCCAGAACATTTCTGGATTGATCTTCACCAGACCGAACACCACCGGCTCCGAGCCGAGCGGCACAAGAGTCGCGGAGATGAACGCAACAACAAACACCGTGCTCAGGCCGTACTTGGGCAGGCTGAGCAGGCCGAGCAGGTGATCGATCCACGCTTCCATCAATCTTTCCAGTATAGGCAGCGGCGCAGCGGCCCGTTCCAAAAATTCATTTGATCAAGCGGGCATTCCGGCGCATACAATCGTGCCTCATTTTTCAGCACCCCGGCTCTCCCCTCGAATGAACATCGGACCGTTCCAACTGGCCAACAATCTGTTTGTGGCGCCGATGGCCGGTGTCACCGATCGACCGTTTCGCATGCTGTGCAAGAGACTGGGGGCCGGCTACGCCGTGAGCGAAATGGTCACCTCGCGGCGCGAGTTGTGGACCTCGCTGAAGACCTCGCGCCGCGCCAACCACGACGGCGAGGTCGAACCGATTGCGGTGCAGATTGCCGGGACCGAGCCGAGCATGATGGCCGAGGCCGCCGCCTACAACATCGACCGCGGCGCGCAGATCATCGACATCAACATGGGCTGCCCGGCCAAGAAGGTCTGCAACAAGTGGGCCGGTTCCGCGCTGATGCAGGACGAGAGGCTGGCGCTCGCTATCGTCGAGGCGGTGGTGGCGGCCTGCAGCGGGTCGGCCGTTCCGGTGACTCTGAAGATGCGGACGGGTTGGCACAGCGCGCACAAGAACGCGGTTCGGTTAGGGCGGGCCTTTGAAGCGGCGGGTGTTCAGATGCTCGCGGTGCATGGGCGCACAAGGGAGCAGGGTTACGGCGGCACGGCCGAGTTTGAAACGGTGGCCGCGCTGAAGGCCGCGGTGCGGATTCCGGTGGTCGCCAGTGGTGATATCGACACGCCGGAGCAGGCCGCTGCCGTGCTCTCGAGCACCGGAGCTGATGCCTTGATGATCGGCCGCGCTGCCCAGGGACGGCCCTGGATTTTTCGCGAGATCGCCTATTTCCTGCAGCATGGCAGGCATCTCGCGCCGCCCCTGGTGCAGGAAGTGAAGCGCCTGCTGCTGGCGCATCTGCAGGACCACTACAGTTTGTACGGCGAATTCACCGGTGTGCGCAGCGCGCGCAAGCACATCGGCTGGTACGTTGCGCGGATGCCGGGAGCGCCGGCGTTCCGCGCCGAGATGAACCGCATCGATGACGTGGACCGGCAGTTGGCCGCGGTGTCGGGATATTTTGACGAAATGGCGCTTGTGATGGACCGCATGCCGGACCCCATCGGCTTGACACAGGCGCGGGCCGTTGAGCCCATGGAGATCGGCGCAACATGAGCAAGAAACATATCGAAGACTGCGTTCGCACCAGCCTGGATGGCTATTTCCGCGATCTGCGCGGCACCGCGCCGGCCGGCATGTACGAAATGATGATGAAAGTGGTGGAACGGCCGTTGCTGGAAGTTGTGATGCAGCAGGCCGAGCACAACCAGTCGCGCGCGGCCGAATGGCTGGGGCTGAACCGCAACACTCTGCGCAAGAAACTCATTGAACATAAATTGATGTGAAGCGGGGCCTGGCGGTCGCACCACGCCTTGAACGCCCTTGCTGCGGTCTCGAAAACATTCCCTGGGGTACTGAGATGAACGCGCTGCTGTCCGTCACGGAGAAGACCGGCATCGTTGATTTTGCGCGTGCCCTGCAGGCCCTTGGCGTGCAACTCATTTCCACTGGTGGAACAGCCCGTCTGCTGGCCAGCCAGGGGCTGAGCGTCACCGAAGTGGCCAGCCTGACAGGTTTTCCCGAAATGCTGGACGGTCGCGTCAAGACGTTGCATCCGGCGGTGCATGCCGGACTGCTGGCGCGCCGCGACCTGCCCGAGCACATGGCGGCGCTGGTCAAACATGGCATCGACACGATCGACCTGCTGGTGGTCAATTTGTATGCTTTTGAGGCGGTGATCGGGCGTCCCGGATGCACCCTGGAAGAAGCCACCGAGCAGATCGACATTGGCGGCCCGGCGATGGTGCGCAGTGCTGCGAAGAACTGGAAACATGTCGCAGTCGTCACCGATCCGGGGCAGTACGCTCGCGTGCTGGCCGAACTCAAGGGCGGCGCCGGACTGTCCGAGGCAAGCCGCTTCGAGCTCGCGGTCGCCGCCTTCAACCGCATCAGCAGCTACGACGCGGCCATCAGCGACTATCTTTCCTCGGTCAGCGTCGATGGCACGCGCGCCTTGTTCCCGGCGCAGAGCAATGGGTGCTTCGTGAAGCTGCAAGACCTGCGCTATGGCGAGAACCCGCACCAGCGTGCGGCTTACTACCGGGACCTGTTTCCCGCGCCCGGCTCGCTGGTCAGCGCCGAACAGCTGCAGGGCAAGGAGCTGTCCTACAACAACCTGGCCGACGCCGATGCTGCCTGGGAATGCGTGAAAAGCTTTACTGAGCCGGCCTGCGTCATCGTCAAGCACGCCAATCCCTGCGGGGTCGCTGTCGCCAGCGATGTGCTGCGGGCCTACGGCAAGGCGTTCCAGACCGACCCGACTTCGGCCTTCGGCGGAATCATTGCGTTTAACCGCAGTGTGGACTTGGCCACGGCCAAGGCGCTCGGACGGCAGTTTGTCGAACTGCTGATCGCTCCTGAATTCGCTCCCGAGGCGCTACCGGCGTTGCAGGCCAAGCCCGCGCTTCGCGTGCTCAAAATCGCCCTGCCTCCCGGCGGCGCCAGCGCCTGGCAGCGGGGCCGCAACGCGATGGATGTCAAGCGGATTGGCTCGGGCCTGCTGATGCAGACCGCGGACAACCATGAGTTGACCCTGTCGGAATTGAAGGTCGTGACAAAGAAACAGCCGACGCCGGCGCAGTTGCAGGACATGCTTTTCGCCTGGACGGTCGCCAAGTACGTCAAGAGCAACGCCATTGTTTTCTGCACCAACGGCATGACCATGGGGGTCGGCGCCGGCCAGATGAGCCGGCTCGATTCGGCGCGCATTGCCAGCATCAAGGCGCAGCAGGCCGGCCTGTCGTTGGTCGGGACGGCGGTGGCGAGCGACGCGTTTTTTCCGTTTCGCGACGGGCTCGACCTGGTGGCGCAGGCCGGCGCGGTCTGCGTGATTCAGCCCGGCGGCTCGATGCGCGATCAAGAGGTTATCGCCGCCGCCGACGAGCGTGGTCTGGCGATGGTGTTCACCGGCGTGCGCCACTTCCGGCACTGAGCGCGGGAAACGCCATCAAGCACGCAGCAGGCCGAACACTTCATGCGCCGCTTCGACGGTTCGCGCGATGTCCTCCTCGCTGTGGGCTGAACTGACAAATCCGGCCTCGTACAGAGAAGGGGCGAAGTAACTGCCGCGCTCAAGCATCCCGTGAAAGAAGCGATTGAACTTCGCGCTGTCGGTTTTCATCACCTCATGGAAGTTCCCTGGCAGTTCCGGCAGCAGGAAGAAACCGAACATGCCGCCTTCGCTGTCGGCGCAAAACGCAACCCCCTGCGCCTGCGCTGCCGCGGTCAAGCCATCAAGCAGCGATCTTGTCCTGGCCGAAAGTGCTTCAAAGAATCCCGGCTTGCTGATCTCGCGCAGAGTGGCCAGGCCACAGGCCGTGGCCACCGGGTTGCCCGACAGGGTGCCGGCCTGATAGACCGGCCCAATTGGGGCGAGCTGCTCCATGACGTTGCGCTTGCCACCAAAGGCGGCCAACGGCATGCCGCCGCCTATCACTTTTCCCAGCACAGTCATGTCAGGTTCGAAGCCGGGGATTTTTCCTGCATAAAGGCTCTGCGCGCCGCCGAGCGCGACCCGGCAGCCCGTCATCACCTCGTCAAATACAAGCAGGGCGCCATGCTGGGTGCACAGCTCGCGGCAGCGCTTCATGAACGGGATGGTGGGGCGCACAAAATTCATGTTGCCGGCGATCGGCTCGATGATCAGGCAGGCCAGATCCTTGCCGTGGATGGCAAACGCCTCTTCAAGCTGGGCCAGGTTGTTGTATTCGAGGACCAGCGTGTGTTGCACCGCCTCGGCCGGCACCCCGGCGCTGGTGGGGTGCCCGAAGGTGGCCAGCCCGGAGCCCGCCTTGACCAGCAGCGCATCTGCATGGCCGTGGTAGCAGCCTTCGAACTTGATCAGCCCGCTGCGCCCGGTGGCGCCACGGGCCAGTCGAATCGCGCTCATCGCCGCCTCGGTCCCTGAACTCACCAGACGGACCATTTCCAGCGATGGCAGCAGCGCCAGGATGGCTTCAACCAGATCAACTTCGCGTTCGGTCGGCGCGCCAAAAGAGAAGCCCTGTGAGGTGGCTTGTTGCACGGCCTGCAGCACGGCCGGATGCCCATGACCCAGAATCATCGGTCCCCAGGAACCAATGTAATCAATGTAGCGCTGTCCGTTGGCGTCCCAAAAACTGGCGCCCGAGGCGCGCTCGATGAAGCGCGGCGTGCCGCCAACGGCACGGAATGCGCGCACCGGCGAATTCACGCCACCCGGGATGGAACGCCGGGCCCGCTCAAACAACTCCAGGTTTCGATCAGTGCTGGGTGTCATTGGGGGGCAGCCCAAACGATTCGGCGGAGGTCGCCGGTTCATCGGCTGCCTCGGTCAAGGTCTCACTGGTGTCTGCCTGAGCCCAGAACAGCCGATCCGGCAGCACATGCCCCATGCCAGGTCGAAAGCCGCCGTCCAGACTGCGATCCAGGTAACTGAGCGCTTCACGAAACGCCTGCTCGATGTCGTTGCCACTCGCAAGCAGCGCTGCAATCGCTGCCGACAGCGTGTCGCCAGCGCCGGAAAACACCGCGTCGAAACGTTCATAGCGCGCGCTCACGAGCGTGCTGTTCGGTGATGCCAGCACGTTGTCAATATGCTGATCCGAGCTGGCAATTCCGGTGACCAGGGTGTAGGCAACGCCCATCGTGGCGGCGGCCCCGGCAATGTCGCGCGCGGTTGGACCACGATCTGCATTCCAGTCTGGCAACAACCAACGCGATAAGGTGCTGTGGTTTCCGACCAACAGGGAAGTCTGCGGCAGCAACAACTCGCGGAACGCGTCCAGGTACTCTTCAATCCGGTTTTCGTCCCACCAGGACAGATTCGGCATGTAGGCGACCAGCGGCGTGTCGGCGTAATCGGAAGCGATGCTGGCGATGATGCTCAGGTTCTCCGGGCTGCCGACAAAACCGACCTTGAAGACCTGGACTTCGACGTCCTCAAGAACCACCCGGGCCTGCTCGGCAACGGCATCGGCGTCCAGGGAAAAGTGGTCGAACACCTGGGCCGTGTCGCGCGCGTAGGCGCCGGTCACAACCGGCAACGCATGCGCGCCAACCGAGGCGATCGCGCCAATGTCGGCAGCAAGGCCGCCGGACCCGCTGGGGTCGTTGGCGTTGAACACCAGCACGCAGGCCGGAGAACCAAGGTCGTCATCCTGCAACGCGACATGGTCGCTCTTGTCAGGCGCGTCCAGAGAGTGGGAACGGAGGGAATCGGGCATGGGCCGAAGACGGCAGAGTGACCACTTGCGCAGCGGGAATCGTGGACCCCTCGATACAATCGTTGCATTCTATTCGAAGGGCCAGTAAGCTGTGACAGAACCAAGAACATGGATGTGTTTGATTTGCGGTTGGATTTACGAGGAAGCTGCCGGTTCGCCCGAGCATGGATTGGCCCCCGGCACAAGGTGGGAACAGGTACCCATGAACTGGACCTGTCCCGAATGCGGCGCCCGCAAGGAAGACTTTGAGATGGTGCCGATCTAGCAGCCCCACAGGGGGTGCTGCGGACGTCAACGAGGAGTAGCGTCAAGTGAGCACGAGCGGATCCACCTGCAAGGTTTTGGTCATTGATGACAGCAACACGATCCGGCGCAGCGCAGAGATCTTCTTGAAGCAGGGCGGGCATGAAGTCATGCTGGCCGAAGACGGTTTCGATGCGCTGTCCAAGATCAACGACTTTCGCCCAGACCTCATTTTCTGCGACATCCTGATGCCCCGGCTCGATGGCTACCAGACCTGCGCCATCATCAAGCGCAACGCGGTATTCAGCAGCGTTCCGGTGGTGATGCTTTCCTCCAAGGACGGCGTTTTCGACAAGGCGCGCGGACGCATGGTCGGCTCGCAGGACTACCTCACCAAACCCTTCACCAAGGACCAGTTGCTGCAGACCGTGCAGCAGTTCACCAATGACCGTTCGGGAGCAAGCTGATGGCAATTCACAAAGTGCTCGTGGTAGATGATTCGCGGACCGAACTGATGTTCTTGTTGGAGCTGCTAAGCAAGAACGGCATGAGCGTGAGAACCGCGCAGAACGCCGACGAGGCGATGCGACAACTCGCCGAGGAGCGCCCCGACCTGATCCTGATGGACGTGGTGATGCCCGGCCAAAACGGGTTTCAGTTGACCCGCAACATCACGAAAAATCCTGACTATGCGGGCATCCCGGTGATCATGTGCACCAGCAAGAACCAGGAGACTGATCGGGTCTGGGCGATGCGTCAAGGCGCGCGCGACTTCGTGACCAAGCCGGTCGACGCTGCCTTGCTGCTGGCCAAAATCAGCGCATTGAACTGACTCGGGAAATTGACCACGGCATGGCGAAACGGGAAGCCAATCAGGAACTGCAGAAACGGCTGGAGGAGCGCCTGCGCGCCGCTCGCAGCGAGGGCATCGCGGCGTCCTGGCTGGCGGTTGAGTCGGCCGGGAAGAAGTTCCTGTTCCCGCTGACGCATGCCGGCGAGATTTTCAATGCCGCCGCACCTCATGCGGTGCCCTACTCTCAACCTTGGTTCCTTGGCGTCGTCGGCCTGCGCGGCGGCGTCTATGGCGTGATCGATTTTTCCGCCTTTGTTCATGGAACCGGAGCGCCGATGACGGCAGGAAAGGCACGCGACGGGGCCCGGCTGATCGTCCTGAACCAGGTGTTTGAAGTTAACTGCGCCGTTCTGGTTGATCGGCTTGCCGGCTTGCGCGGGGTCGACGCGTTCGCCGCGTCGGACGACGCGGCGGATTCGGACCCACCCTACTTCGGGCATAACTATACGGACCTGAATGGCGCTCGATGGCAGGAAATCAATCTGCAACAGTTGGCCCAGTTGCCGGAATTTTTGGCCATTGGCGCTTGAATCGATTCGGAGAACCATCCATGGCGGCAGCAGGGAACAAGGAACAAGTCGCAGCAGCGGCCGACTCCTTTGCGTTGAGTGCTTTCAGTCAAGACCCGGCGAATCCGGCGATGGCCAATCCGGTGCGGGAACTGTTGAAGTTGCCGCTGCTCGGCGAGCAGCTGATGCGCCAGCATCAGCGGACCCTGTGGGGATTGCTGGCGCTTGGCGTCGTGCTGTTGCTGGGCTTCTCTTTTCTTGGCGCCAGGCAATCGCAGCGCGAGGCGTTGCAAGTTGCCGCGGTCAGCCGGGCCATCTCGCTGTCGCAAGTTGCCGAGCGATCGGTGTCCCGTGCCAGCGGTTGGAGCGTGGATTCATTTGCCGATCTGCGTGCCAAGTCGGACCTGCTGATCCGCTCCCTGCGCGGTCTGCAAAGTGGCGACGCGGAGTTGCGCCTGGACGCGCTGGGCGTCGAGTTTCAGGACGAGGTGGTGCAGATCGGGGTCATCACGGCGCGCATGGACAGGAGTTTCAAGGCGGTGGTCGCGCAGCAGGAGGCGTTGACGAGTTTTGGCAAGACCCTGGGCCTGATCAACGGGCAGTCCGCCCTCATCAGTTCTTTGGTCACTCAGGTGGCGTCGCAAAAGGCGCAAAAGGGCGGAACTGCCGCCGAATTGACGGCGACGACGCAGCTCGGCGTGATGGCGTATCGCATGGGCTGGCAGGCGAACCAGATCATGGTTTCAGATCTGTCCGATGCGGAGTTGTCGGTTGGCTTTGGCAGGTCCCTGGTCACGCTGCATGAACTGATTCGCTCCCTGCGCGATGGCGGCGGCGAATTGCGACTTGAGGCCAGCGAGGATGCGCAGTTGCGCGAGAAACTTGATGCGCTGTTAAAGCTGGTGGAACCGATCCGCGCGACCGCGGGCCCGGCTCTGGCCGATGCGGCAGCGCTGGATGCCGGGCGGCGAGCCCAGGCAGCCTTGGCGGCCGACAGTGACCCGTTGCGGCAGAGTCTGGAAAAAATGCAGGCCAAGCTGGAAGCCGGCCGCGGTCTGGGGCCCTTGCTGGTGCTGGCGATTTCCTTCTCGCTGCTGCTGATGCTGTTGGCGGTGGCTGGACTGGTTCATATTCAACTCGAGCGGAGCCGGCGCAGTCAGGCCCTGGCCGAACAGCAGGGCCGTGAGATGGACGCCCAGCGTCTGGAGGCGCGGCGCATCAACGACGCCAATCAGGCCGCCATTCTGCGGCTGATGAATGAATTGCAAACGGTCGCCGAAGGCGACTTGACGCAGCAGGCCACAGTGACGGAAGACATCACCGGGGCGATCGCCGACTCGGTCAACTACACCGTGGAGGAGCTCAGGCAGCTGGTGGACAACGTGCAGAAGACGGTCGGACGCGTTGAGCAGACGACGACCGAGGTCAATGAAAACTCGACCGAGTTGCTGGCGGCATCGGCCGAGCAGATGCGCGAGATCAGGTCCACTGGGGACGCCGTGCTTGGCATGGCGACCCGGATCAATGATGTTTCGGGCCAGGCCCAGCAATCGGCCGAGGTGGCGCGGCAGTCGCTGGGGGCGGCTGCCTCCGGTCTGCAGGCGGTGCAAAACACGATCGGCGGCATGAACGCGATCCGGGACCAGATCCAGGAGACGGCCAAACGCATCAAGCGGCTGGGTGAGTCGTCGCAGGAGATAGGGGAGATCACCGACCTGATCTCGGACATCACCGAGGAAACCAATGTGCTGGCGCTGAATGCTGCGATCCAGGCCGCGTCCGCCGGCGAGGCGGGCCGGGGTTTCTCCGTGGTGGCCGAAGAGGTGCAACGACTGGCCGAGCGATCGGGCGATGCGACACGACAGATTGCCGCCCTGGTCAAGACCATTCAGGCGGACACGCAGGATGCGGTCGCGGCGATGGAGCGATCGACCCATGGCGTGGTCGAGGGCGCCAAGCTTTCCGACAGCGCCGGCGCAGCCCTGTCGGAAATCGACCAGGTCACCAGACGATTGGCAGGGCTCATCGAGGACATCTCAGGCGCGGCGGCCAGCGAAGCGCGCTCGGCCAACGTCGTGGCTGGCAGCATTCAGCAAATTTTTGCCGTCAGCGAGCAAACCAGCGAAGGAACGCGGGAGATCGCGCGCAAGGTGCGTGAGTTGCTGCGCATGGCCGAGGAACTGCGGCAATCGGTGTCGCGTTTCAAGATTGCCTGAAATGGGCCAGCATGTCATTCAAGCATTTCGGGTGAGCGCGGAGTAGGCGATGCAGGCAAGCGTGGACATGTCAATCGATGAGCATCAGGCGACGGAGCCCGAGGACCTGGGCCCGCTGGCATGGGTGCTCGGGGAATTGCGGACCTCGCTGGAAACGGCGACCCGGTCGCTGCGCCGCTATGCCAGGGATTCCGACGAGGCGCGCAGCAAGGGGCTGACAACGATCGATGCGAGCCAGCTGAATATTGCCAGGCAACACCTGCACCAGGCGGTCGGCGTGCTGGAAATAGTGGAGTTGGCCGTGCCCGCGCTGGTCCTGCGGGCCATGGAGGCGGCAGCGCAAAAGTTCATTGGGCAGCCGGTCCTGTGCGACGCCCAGGCCGTGGCCAGGCTGGAACGCTGCAGCTTCGCGCTGATTGAGTACCTGCAGGTTCGGATCGCCGGCCGTGCCGTTTCCGCGGTCGCGCTGTTTCCGCAGTACCTGGAGGTTCAGCAGCTCGCCGGCGCGGAACGGGTCCACCCGGCCGACCTGTGGAGCCACCGCCTGCGCTGGCTTGACCCACAGACTCCGCCTGCCCAGCAGACCCTGAGCTACGGCGTCGCTGTCAAGTCACAACTGGACCCGGCGGTGTTGAAAATCATTCGCTCGGCCGATCAAGCCGCGGCCAAGGCGCTCAGCGACATCTGCGCCGGCCTCGGCGCGTCCCAATCCGCTTTGCGGCCACGGGTTTTCTGGAAAGTCAGTTCGGCGCTGTTCGAAGCCTTGCAACTTGATCTGTGCCCGGTGGATGTGTATGTCAAGCGCGTGACTTCGCGTGTGCTTCAGCACTACGTGACGCTGGCCAAGGGCGATCAGGAGGTGCCCGATCTGCTGTTGCTCGATCTATTGTTCTTTTGTGCGCAGTCGGTACCGGCGCAGGCGTCCGATGCGCCGCGACTGTGCGCAGTCAGGCGCGATTTCGGTCTCGATCGCTATCCATCGGTCGACTATGGCAAGGTGCTGTTCGGCCTGTTCGATCCGGGCCTGCTGGCGCTGGCGCGCAAGCGGGTCGGGGCGGTCCGGGAAGGCTGGTCCGCCCTGTCCGGCGGCGACGTGGGCCGGCTTGGCGCCATAGCCGAGCAGTTTGGCGCACTGAGCGACGCCCTGGTGAAGCTTCATCCGCCCAGTGAGCCGCTGGCCCAGGCCTTGAGTCAGGTGATTGAGTCCACGGTTCGCTCCGGACGCGCACCGCCGGCCGAGTTGGCGATGGAGGTGGCGACCTCGGTGCTGTATCTGGAGTCGGCGTTCGAGGACCTTGATCCGGCAGACGCCAAACTTGCGCAGCGCTCGGCCCACATGGCCGAACGGCTGCAGCAGGTTGCTGCCGGTGCGGCGGCCCCGGCTCTTGAATCCTGGATGGAGGAGTTGTACCGGCGCGTCAGCGATCGCCAGACCATGGGCAGCGTGGTTGGCGAGATGCGCACCTCTCTGGCCGAGTTGGAGCAGGCGCTGGATCGGTATTTCCGCGACCCGTCGCAACCTTCGGTGCTGCGCAATGTGCCGACCCAGCTGGGTCAAATGAAAGGTGTGCTGTCGCTGCTCGGCATGGATCAAGCCGTTCGCGCCTTGACGCGGATGCGCGAGAACGTTGAACAGCTGAGCCTGGTGACGCCGGCCGAGACCGACCGCGAGCAGCTTGGCCGGCGCTTTGACATGCTGGCTGGCAACCTCGGTGCGCTTGGTTTCATGTTCGACATGCTGAGCTTCCAGCCGGCGCTGGCAAAGAAACTGTTTCTCTTTGATGAGACGCTGGGCGAACTCAGGCCAGTGATGGGCCGGTCTGCCAGCCCAGCGCCCGAGGTTCAGGCGGCGGCTCTGGCGCCCGAGGCTCAGGCGGCGGCTCAGGCGCCCGAGGCTCAGGCGGCGGCTCAGGCGCCGGTGCTTGAGGCGGCGGCTCAGGCGCCCGAGGCTCAGGCGGCGGCTCAGGCGCCGGTTGCTTCGCTGGAATTTGAACTCGACCTTGGACCCGATGAGCCGGCTGCCGTCATGGCGGCCGATGAAGCCTTGCTGCCGCTTGCCGATGTCACTGCACCGGCGCCGGTTGATGTTGCTGCGCGGCCGCCTGCCGATGTAGCTGCACCGGCATTTGTTGAGGTCGCTGTGCAGCCGCTTGCCGATGTCGCTGTACCGGCACCTGTTGACGTCGATCTGAAGCCGCCTCCGGAGGCGGTGGCGCCGGCCGAGGTTGCATTGCCGGCGGCACTGGAAAAGACCGAAGGCGCGATCCAGGACGAAGAGATTCTTGGCATCTTCATTGAGGAAGCGCGCGAGGTGGTGCAACAGGGCCTGGCCTTGTTGGATGCGGCTCGCAAAAGGCCGGCGGAGCGGGACGAGTTGTCGGTTTTGCGCCGTGTCTTTCACACGCTCAAGGGCAGTTCAAGAATGGTTGGACTGGAGGACTTCGGCGAGGCCGGTTGGGCCATGGAACAACTGCTCGACACCTGGCAGGAAGAACAAAGACCCTCGTCCAAGGAGCTTGACGACCTGTGCCGTGCCGCATTGACGGCGTTCGGTCAATGGACCGAGGATATTGTGGGCGGGACCGATCGTGGCTGGAACTCCGCACTGTTCAGAGCGTCGGCCGATGCCATGCGGGTTTATGGACGGTACTCGCCGCTGCCCGAACCGGCGGCAGCGCCAGCGGGCCCGTCCCAGGCAGCCGAGCCGGTCCAGACTGCGCTGCCCGGCGCGTCGGATGTTCCGGACCTCGCTCCAGAGGGCTCGAGCGTAGCGCCGGCCCTGCCCGAGGACGATCAGTACAAGTTGATTGGCCCGCTGCGCATCAGCCTGGGCCTTTACAACGTTTACCTGAACGAAGCCGACGAGTGGTCGCGTCGCCTGGTTACAGAGTGCTCGGAATGGGCGCTCGAGCTGCACCGCGCGCCTGCGGACTCGACGGTCGCGCTGGCGCATTCGCTGGCCGGCAGTTCAGCCACCGTGGGATTTTCCGCCTTGGCCGGGCTGGCGCGCAAGCTCGAACACGCCCTGTTGCATGTGCAGCGCCGGTCCAGGGGCAGTGAACAGCATGGCCAGTGTTTTCAGGAGGCGGCCCAGGAGATCAGCCGGCTGCTGCATCAGTTTGCCGCCGGATTCCTGAAGGAGCCCGAACCGTCCATCCTGTCAAGTCTGCAGTCCGTTCTCGACAGCGAGCCGGAGACTGCGGCCGAGTCGATCGCGGCGGCGCCCGTGGAAGAGTCAGGCGTCGAGGTGGAGGATCGGATCGATGCCGACGTGTTCCCGATCTTTGAGGAAGAAGCGGGCGAGTTGTTGCCGCAACTCAGCGGTTCATTGCGACAGTGGGTGGCAAGCCCGCAGGACCAGGAAACCAAGAATCTTGTCCTGCGGGGATTGCATACGCTCAAAGGAGGCGCGCGGCTGGCCGGGGCCATGCGCCTGGGCGAGATGGCGCACGATATGGAGTCGGCCATTGAAATGTTTGGCGCCGAGGCTCCGACCGCAGGCCTGGTGCAAAGCCTGCTCGGGTCGCTTGATGCCATGGAGTCGACCTTCGAGCGGTTGCTGCGCACGATGTTGCAGCGGCAATCGCAGGCCGAAGCAGAGGATCAGGGTCCGCCTGAAGTGGCGCAGGGTGAACCGACGCTCGCCGCCGCGGCCGATGCCACGACCGACCTGGCGCCGTCGCTTCTGCTGCCAGGTGGCGACGCCGTGGCCAAACCGGCCGGCATTGTCGTGCCAGCGGCCCGTCCTGTGGCGAAGCAGGTTCGCGTCAGCTCGCAGCTGCTGGATCATCTGGTTGGCGTGGCTGGCGAGGCCATGGCAACCGGCGCGCGGCTGGAAGTCAACCTGGGGCATTTGCGGAATTCATTGGAAGATTTGACCGGCAACCTGGAGCGGCTGCGCCAGCAGCTGCGCGACGTTGAGTTGCATGCCGAACTGCAAATGCAGTCGCGGCTCGCCCTGACCCGCGAGTCGGCCCAGGGTTTTGATCCGCTTGAGTTTGACCGCTTCACCCGGGTCCAGGAATTGACGCGGATGATGGCCGAATCGGTCAACGATGTCGCCACCATCCAGCGCAACCTGCAGCGGACCATCGTTTCGACCGAGGACGATTTGCACGCACAGACCCGCCAGACGCGCGAGTTGCAGCGCGATCTGCTGCGAACCCGAATGGTCGAATTCGACGGTGTTTCCGAACGCCTGCACCGGGTCGTGCGCCAGGCGGCGGCGGAAACGCAGAAACAGGTGCGTATGGAGATCAACGGTGGATCCATTGAAATGGACCGCGCTGTGCTGGACCGCATGATCCCGGCCTTTGAGCACCTGCTGCGCAATTGCGTGACGCATGGCATCGAGGACGCCATGCTGCGCATCGACAGCGGCAAGGACCCGACCGGCGTCGTCTCGGTGACCGTTGAGCAGGACGGCAACGACGTGAGGATCAAGGTCCACGACGATGGCGCCGGGTTGAACCTGCCGCGGATTCGCGACAAGGCGATCACGCTCGGCCTGCTGGGTGCCGACCATCAGCTCAGTGACGCCGAGGCGGCCAACCTGATCCTGATGCCCGGGTTTTCCACCGCGACCGAGGTGACCGAGCTCGCCGGACGCGGAATCGGCATGGACGTGGTCCGCGCCGAGATCAACGCCATCGGTGGCCGGATCGAGATCCGAAGCACGGCTGGCAAGGGAACCAGTTTCAAGCTGGTGCTGCCGCTGACGACGGCGGTGACGCAGGTTGTCATGCTGCGCGCCGGCGCACTGTCGGTGGGGGTGCCGGCTTCCATGGTCGAGCTGGTTCATCGCGCCACGGCCGACGAGATTGCGCAGGCGCGACAGACGGGTGTTCTGCCGCTGGATGGCCGCGACCTTGCCTTCTTCTGGGCCGGGGCCCTGTTGCAATCTTCTGCCGCAAGCCAGGAAACGCAGGGCGAATCGTTTCCGGTGATGGTGCTCCTCAGCGCCTCGCAGCGCGTGGCGCTTCAGGTCGACGAGGTGGTGGGACATCAGGAAGTGGTGGTGAAGAACCTGGGTCCCCAGCTGTCGAGGCTTCCGGGCTTGACCGGCGTGTCGGCGCTGCCCAATGGCGGGACGGTGCTGATCTACAACCCGGTCGCCCTGGCCAACGTGTACGGCGAACAGGCGCGCCAGTTTGTGGCGCGGGCCGAGGCGGCGCAGAACGACGCTGACACGGCCGGAGTCGACCGGCAGGCTGCCAAGGCGCTGGCGCCACTGGTGCTGGTGGTGGACGATTCGATCACCGTGCGCCGGGTCACGCAACGGCTGCTGCAGCGCGAAGGCTATCGCGTGGCCCTGGCCAGCGATGGCGTGCAGGCGCTGGAACGCCTCCGGGAGGAGCGCCCGCTGCTGGTGCTGTCGGATATCGAGATGCCGCGAATGGACGGCTTTGAGCTGGTGACGCAGATACGCAAGGAGGCCGTTTGGGTCGATCTGCCGATCATCATGATCTCGTCCCGAGCGGCCGACAAGCACCGCGAGCATGCGCGCCAGCTGGGTGTTGACCACTACCTTGGCAAGCCCTATGGCGAAGACGAGTTGCTGCGGCTGATTCGCGCCTGCCAGGACGCGTTGGGTCGCGCTTGAGGTCTCGGCTGCTGCGGCTGCGCAGGAGTTCTCGGGCGCCGCCGGCTTGTGCCAGCCAACGCAAAAGGCAGGCGCCGCAGTCCACGATCAACGCTAGAATTCTTCCATGGCCGCCGATTGGCTCACGATCAACCTGACGAATCATTTCCTGATCGCCATGCCCGGGATGCGGGACGAAACCTTTGCCCGCAGCGTGATCTTCATGTGCGAGCACAGCGAGCACGGCGCCCTCGGCCTGATCATCAACAAGCCCAGCGATTTGAGCCTGGAGCGTCTTTTCAGCAAAGTCGAATTGCCACTGCGGCGCGAAGACCTGAAGAATACCCCGGTGTTTCACGGCGGCCCGGTGCAAACCGAGCGCGGATTTGTCCTGCATGAGGCCGTGATCAGCCCCGACTCCAAATCGGACGAGTCGATCTACGCCTCGACATTGGCGATTCCGGGCGGGCTGGAAATGACCACCTCGAAAGACGTGCTGGAAGCGATTTCAACCGGCGCCGGACCGAAACGCCTGCTCATCACTCTCGGATATGCGGCTTGGGGCGAGGGCCAGCTCGAATCGGAGATAGCTGAGAACAGCTGGCTGACCGTGGGCGCGGACGCGGGGGTCATATTTGACACGCCAGTCAGCCAGCGCTACGACCGCGCCATGTCCCTGCTTGGACTGCAGCCCTGGATGCTGGTGCCTGAAGCGGGGCACGCGTGAGTCGGTCCGTGTCGCCCGACGTACCGCTGCACCTCAACACTTTTCTGGCATTTGATTTCGGGTCGAAGCGCACCGGTGTGGCCGCGGGCAATCGCGTCTCGCGCAGCGCGCAGCCGCAGGGCAGCATCGTCGCCAGCGGTGACGCCAGGCTGGTGCAGGTCAGCAAGCGGGTCCAGCAATGGCAGCCCGATGCGCTGGTGGTCGGCGTACCGTTTCATCCGGACGGCGCCAGCCATGAAAACACGCTGCGCGCGCGCAAGTTCGCGCGCCAGCTGCGGAGTCGCTGCGGCTTGCCGGTGTTTGAGGTTGACGAACGATTCAGCACGACCGAGGCGCGTTTGCTCGGGGCATCCGACCTGGATGCCGCCGCTGCCCAGATCATCCTGGAGCAGTTTCTGAGGGGCTTGCCATGAGTACCGACGCCCCCGGCCTGGCGTTGGACGCTGAGGCTCTTTACCTCGACCTGCGGCGTGGCGTCGCGAGCCTGTGCCGGAGTTCAACGCAGCTGGTCGGGATTGCCACAGGTGGCGCCTGGATTGCCGAGCGCTTGCACGCCGAGCTGGGGCGGGGCGGCAGGGTGGGGGTTATTTCGTCTTCCATGCATCGCGATGACTACGCGCGACGCGGCTTGAGCGTGCCAACCCAGACCAGGTTGCCGTTTGATGCGCATGGGGCCGACATCCTGCTGCTTGACGATGTGCTCTACACCGGCCGAACCATTCGCGCCGTGCTGAACGAACTGTTTGACTATGGCCGTCCGGCCTCGGTGCGGCTCGCTGTTTTGGTGGATCGAAGCGGCCGCGAACTGCCGATCCAGGCGGATTACGCTTCGGTCCGCATTGTCCTGCCGGATACGCAGTTGCTGCACCTGCGACAGGACGAGGCCGGGCGTTTCAAGCTGGTGCTTCAGGACGCCTCAAGCCGCAGCCGGGAGCGGACATGACGGCCCATCTGTCACTGCATCATTCGCGCAATCCGCAACTCAATCGGCACGGCGAGCTGATCCATTTGCTGTCGATTGAAGGACTGCCGAAAAACCTTTTGACGCAGATTCTCGACACCGCCACCAGTTTCGTCAGCGTCAGCGACCGTGAAGTCAAGAAGGTGCCGCTGTTGCGCGGCAAGAGCGTCTTCAACCTGTTTTTCGAGGATTCCACCCGCACCCGCATCACCTTCGAAATTGCCGCGACGCGGCTGAGCGCCGATGTCATCAACCTTGACATCGCACGTTCTTCCACCTCCAAGGGCGAATCGCTGCTTGACACGATTGCCAACCTGAGTGCGATGGCCGCTGACATCTTCGTCGTGCGGCACAGTGAATCAGGCGCGCCCTACCTGATCGCTCGCCACGTTGCGCCGCATGTCCACGTCATCAATGCCGGTGACGGCCGGCACGCGCATCCGACCCAGGGATTGCTCGACATGTACACGATCCGGCACTACAAGAAGGACTTTTCCGGTCTGACGGTGGCCATCGTTGGCGACGTGCTGCACTCCCGTGTCGCCCGTTCCGACATTCACGCCCTGACCACGCTGGGTTGCCCGGAGGTTCGCGTTGTCGGTCCGAAGACTCTGGTCCCGGCCGACATGGCGCAAATGGGAGTGCGGGTCTTTCACAAGCTGGAGGAGGGCATCCGGGATTGCGACGTGATCATCATGCTGCGTTTGCAAAACGAGCGCATGTCGGGCGCCCTGCTGCCCTCGGCGCAGGAGTTTTTCATGAGCTACGGACTGACGCCGGAAAAACTCCGGCTGGCCCGGCCCGACGCCATCGTCATGCATCCCGGGCCGATCAACCGCGGCGTCGAAATTGACTCGGCCGTGGTCGACGGGAAACAGAGCGTGGTGCTGCCGCAGGTGACCTTCGGCATCGCCGTGCGCATGGCCGTCATGAGCATCGTCGCTGGGAACGAGGCATGAGTCGGGTTCTTATCACCGGCGGGCGGGTCATTGATCCGGCCTCCGGCTTCGACGGCGCCGCTGTAGTCGCCATTGCGGACGGCAGGATTCTGTCGCTCGGCGCCGCCGTCCCGGCCGGCTTCGTGCCCGAGCGAACCATCGACGCCTCCGGTTGCCTGGTGATTCCGGGATTGGTGGACCTGAACGCCAGGCTGGGCGAACCCGGTCATGAGCACGAACGCATGCTGGAGACGGAGATGGCGGCCGCCGTGGCTGGCGGCGTCACCAGCCTGGTCTGTCCACCCGACACCGACCCGGTGCTGGACGAACCGGGCCTGGTTCAGATGCTCAAGTTTCGCGCCGCCAGCTTGCACCAGTGCCGGGTCTATCCACTGGGTGCGCTCACGCGCAAGCTCGAAGGCGAGACCCTGACCGAAATGGTCGAACTGACGCAGGCCGGATGCATTGGCTTTGGTCAGGCCGATGTCGCGATGGGCAACACCCAGGTGCTGCTAAGAGCCATGCAGTACGCGGCAACCTTTGGCTACCGCGTCTGGCTGCGACCCGAGGAGGTCCACTTGGGTCGCGGGGTGGCAGCCAGTGGACCGCTTGCGACGCGACTCGGTCTGAGTGGCATTCCGGTGGCGGCTGAGACGATTGCCCTGCACAGCATTTTTGAGCTGGTCCGGGCCAGCGGCGCCCGGGTCCACCTGTGTCGCCTCAGCAGCGCGGCGGGCGTGGCGCTGGTGAAGGCCGCGAAAGCCGAGGGGCTTCCGGTGAGCTGCGACATCAGCGTCAATTCGCTGCATCTGACCGACGCCGACATTGCTTATTTCGACAGCCGCGCCCGATTGCAGCCGCCGCTGCGCCAGCAGCGCGACCGTGATGCCCTGCGCCAGGCGCTGCTGGACGGAACGGTTGACGCTGTGGTGTCCGACCACAGCCCGGTCAGCGCGGACGAAAAAACCCTGCCTTTTGCCGAGGCGACCCCTGGCGCAACCGGGCTGGAGTTGTTGCTGAGCCTGGTATTCAAGTGGAGCAAAGATCTTGGCCCTGCTCAGGATGGCGCCGCTCACCTGATGCGTGCGCTGCATGTGCTCAGCTGCGGGCCAGCCGAAATACTCAGGCCCCACCTTTCTGAAGACGCCTCCGGCATGGGTCGCCTGGGCCCCGGTGATGCGGCCGATCTTTGTGTCTTCGATCCCAAGGCAAGCTGGACGGTGTCTGATCAGTCGCTGCGCAGCCAGGGCAAACATACACCCTTTTCCGGCTGGGAGCTCCCCGGAAGCGTGCGCTACACACTGGTCGGCGGAGAAATCGCCTACCAGTCCAACTCAGACTGAGCGGGGCTGCTGGCGTGGGCACAGGGCATCTGGCAGGTTCCTGAGCCGGTGAGCGGGCAGGGGCGGTCAAAGGTGACCACATGATCAACTTCGGGCCGGATACCAATCCATTCGCCAATCTGATGGTCATGGTGGCTGGGAACATGGGCCAATACCGTTTCACCGGTCGCCAGCTTGAGGGTATAGAGAAACTCTGACCCGCGGAATGACTTTCGAACGATCTGCGCCTTGATCGGTGCCGCGTCGTCATGAACGATGTCGTCGGCCCGCAGCAACACTTCACATTCGCCGGATGGAAAGGCGCCTGGCAACGGGCACTCGCCAATGTCGGTCAGATTGCCCAGCGGCGTTTGCACGATCACCTGGCCGTTCTCTTCCCGGATCACCGCCGGTGCAAACACGCCATGGCCGATGAAATCGGCGACAAATCTGGTCGCCGGGCGGTGGTACAGGGTGTAGCCGTCGTCCCATTGGTGGAGACGGCCTTCGACCATCACGCCAATCAGGTCACCGATGGCAAAGGCTTCGAGCTGGTCGTGGGTGACAAAGAGCGCCGTGGTCCTGGCCGCCTTCAGAATGGCGCGGACTTCCTGTGCCAGATGTTCGCGCAGGTCAACGTCGAGGTTGGAGAACGGCTCGTCGAGAAGCAACAACTGGGGCCGTGGCGCCAGTGCCCGCGCCAGCGCCACCCGTTGTTGCTGTCCACCCGAGAGTTCGTGCGGATGGCGCTTTTCCATCCCGCCAAGCCCGACCAGTTCCAATACTTCGGCAACACGGTCTTTTCGCTGATCGCGCGGCAATTCATGCAGGCCAAAGCCGACGTTGTGGGCGACGTCCAGATGCGGAAACAACGCAAAGTCCTGAAACACCATGCCGACGCGACGACTCTCCGCCGGGACGCTTTCGGTGCGGCTGCTGACCAGCTGCCCGGACAGGCGGATCTCACCGTCGCTCAAAGGCTCAAGGCCGGCGACGGCGCGCAGCAAGGTCGTCTTGCCACATCCCGAGGGGCCAATCAAAACGCCAATGTCGCCGGCAGCAAGGCCAAGCGAGAGATCCAGCACGGCGGGCAGGGACTGACCTTGATAACGCACCGTGATATGGGAGACGTCCAAGTACATTCTGAAATTGTAGATGACTACAATTCTCATCTACGCCCGGGGAGGCCGGTTTCCCTGGTCTCCTCGGAAGCATTGAGCGTCGCCCTACGCCTTGCATCAGCATGTCCACCCCTGCCGCCGCACCCGCTCCTGTCGCCCACCCTGATCACGTCGGGCTGGAGTCGCTGCCGATGTTGCTGCTCGGCGCAACTGCGGCACTACCGATCCTCAGCCTGCTCGCGTCATGGCTGAACTGGGACGCGGTGGCGCTGCAGATCCTGTCTGAGATGGCGCAGACCGTGCTTGGCGACTACGTCTGGACCAGCCTAGTGCTGTGCCTGTTCGTGGGATTCGGCGTTCTGCTGATCGGCACGGCGACCGCTGCCGCCGTGACCCTGTTTGATTTTCCGGGGCGAAGGTTCTTTGAGTGGGCGCTGCTGCTGCCGATTGCCGTGCCAACCTATGTCGTGGCCTACGCCTACACCGACTTCTTGCAGTTCAGCGGACCTCTACAAACGATGTTGCGCGAGGTGTTGGGTGTTCAGGGCCGGGTTCTGCCAGAGGTTCGCAGCCTGGCTGGCGCCGCCTTGGTGTTCACATTCACCCTCTACCCCTACGTCTATCTGCTGGCACGCGCTGCGCTTGCCGAGCGGGCCACGCACCTGATGGAGGCGGCGCGTCTGCTTGGCGCGCCACTTGCACGGCGACTGCGGCGCGTGGCCCTGCCGCTGGCGCGCCCGGCGGTCGCAGCCGGTGTGGCTCTGGCGCTGATGGAAACCCTGGCCGATTTTGGTGTCTCGAGCTACTTCGGTATCCAGACCTTCAGCGCGGGAATTTTCAAGGCCTGGCTGTCGATGGACAACCCGGTCGCCGCCGCCCAGCTTGCGACCATGTTGCTGCTGTTGGTGATTGTGTTGCTCAGCCTCGAGCAGAGGGCGCAGCAGCGCATGCGCTTTTCCAGCGTCAAGGGCGGTCGCGGCAGCGGCAACGAAGGTAAGGCGGTGGTATTGCGCGGACGATCGGCCTGGGCTGCAGCACTGGTTTGCGCGCTACCGTTGTTGCTGGGCTTTGTGCTTCCGGTTCTTTTCATGTTGCGGCCCTTGTGGGCTGAACCGACGGAGCTGCCCTGGGGGCGTCTTGCTGAATGGACCTTCAACAGCCTGCGCCTTGGGATGGTGAGTTCTGCTTTGGCCGTCGCGTTGGCCTGGCTGCTATTGTTTCGCCTGCGGCGACGGCCCGACCCGGTGACGCGTCGCACGGTGCAACTCGTCGGACTGGGATACGCGATACCGGGCGCGGTGATTGTTGTTGGCATCCTGCTTCCGCTCGGCTGGTTGCAGGCGCTGGCGCCACAGTTGCAGATTGGTTACCTCGTGACCGCCACCAGCATTGGCGTGACCTGGGCCTATCTGGTGCGATTCACCCCGGTGGCGCTGCAGTCGATCCAGAGCGGCTACGCTCGAATTCCATCGAGTCTCGACGACTCGGCACGCATGCTCGGAGTCAGTGGCTGGCGCCTGTTCGGCGGGCTGCACTGGCCATTGCTGAGGCGCTCAACCGCGGTCGCCATGTTGCTGGTGTTCGTCGATGTGATGAAGGAGCTGCCGGCCACGTTGGTGCTGCGACCCTTCAACATGGACACGCTGGCGGTGATGGCCTACCAGCTGGCGCGCGATGAACGTCTCGGCGAAGCCGCGCTGCCGTCACTGGCACTGGTGCTGGTGGGTTTGGTCCCGGTGCTGTTGCTCAGCCGCACGCTGCGTTAGGGGGAGCTGCAGGAAAATCCCGCGGTGGTACCACCGACAGGAATCGAACCTGTATCTAGCGCTTAGGAGGCGCTCGTTCTATCCATTGAACTACGGCGGCGCAGGGCCGAACATTCTATTTGCTCAACAGTCGCATCGCCTCTTCCAGCCCCTTGATGGTGAGCGGGTACATGCGCTGGTTCACCAACTGCTGAATCACACTGATGCTCTGGCGGTATTGCCAGACACCCTGCGGCTCCGGGTTGATCCAGACGAACTTCGGGAAAGCCTGGGTCAGACGCTGCATCCATTCGGCGCCGGCCTCCTCGTTGTTGTACTCGACGCTGCCGCCGGGTTGCAGGATTTCGTACGGGCTCATGGTGGCGTCGCCGACAAAGATCAGCTTGTAGTCCTTGTTGTACTTGCGGATGATGTCCAGGGTGGGAAACTTCTCACTGAAACGGCGCCGGTTGTTCTTCCACATGAAGTCGTACACACAGTTGTGGAAGTAGTAGAACTCCATGTGCTTGAATTCGGTCTTCGCCGCCGAGAACATTTCTTCGACCCGCGCGATATGCTCGTCCATGGTGCCGCCGACGTCCATCAGCAGCAGCACCTTGACCTTGTTGTGCCGCTCCGGCACCATTTTGATGTCGAGCCAGCCAGCGTTGGCCGCGGTGCTGCGAATCGTGTCGTCAAGGTCCAGCTCTTCCGCGCTTCCCTCGCGCGCAAACTTGCGCAGGCGCCGCAGCGCGATCTTGATGTTGCGCGTGCCCAGCTCCTGCTGGTCGTCGTAATCGCGGTAGGCGCGCTGGTCCCAGACCTTGACTGCGCTCCGGTTGCGCCCCTTGTCCTGCCCGATGCGAATGCCCTGCGGGTTGAAACCGTAGGCGCCAAAGGGTGAGGTGCCGCCGGTGCCGATCATCTTGCTGCCGCCCTCGTGGCGCTTCTTCTGCTCCTCGAAGCGTTTCTTTAGCGTTTCCATCAGCTCGTCCCAGCCCATCTTCTCGATCTTGGCTTTTTCTTCCGGCGACAGCTCGAGCTCAAGGTTCTTGCGCAGCCACTCGAGCGGGATCTCCTTGCTGAAGTCGGCCAGCATCTCGACCCCCTTGAAATAGGCGGCGAAAGCGCGGTCGAACTTGTCGAAGTGTTTTTCGTCCTTGATCAGCGCGGTGCGACTCAGGTAATAGAAATCGTCGGCGGAGAAGTTGTCTTCGCTGGTCGGCCCGACCACCCCCTGCTTGATCGCCTCCAGCAGTGTCAGGTACTCCTTGACCGAGACCGGGAGCTTGGCCGAGCGCAGCGAGTAGAAGAAATCGATCAGCATGCCCTGCTACTTTGCGTGCCGCCGCAACCGGTCCAGCAGTTGCGCCTTGACTTCGGGCCATTCGCCCGACTGCAGGCTGTACATCACGGTGTCGCGGATCGTGCCGTCGCGGCGTAACGCGTGGCCGCGGATCACGCCGTCCTTGCGCGCACCGAGCTGTTCGATGGCGCGCTGCGAGGCGAAATTGAAGTTGTCGGTGCGCCAGCCCACCACATGGCAGCCCAGCGCCTCGAATGCGTGCGTCATCATCAACAGCTTGGCAGTGGTGTTGACATGGGTGCGCTGCCAGCTCAAGCCGTACCAGGTGTAGCCAATCTCAACGCGCTTGACCAGCGGCAGGATGTCATGAAAACTGCTTGATCCAATCACCGCCCCGCTGGCGTCGTCCCGCACCACGAAGGCGAAGCGGTTCCCCTCCTGGCGCATCGTCATCGCCATGTCGATGTAGGCACGGGTTTGCTCCGGTTCCGGAACCGAGGTGACGCGAATCTTCCACAGTTCGCCGTCGGCGGCCGCTGCGCGCAGGCCGTCCTCATGGCTCCAGTCCATCGGCTCGAGTGTCACCCCGCGGCCAGACAGGATGACAGGTTGAACAAAGGCTTCGGCCATCAACACCCCCTTGGCGTCTATCGGTTGTGTCGCTGCATGAACACCAGCTTCTCGAACAGCGTGACGTCCTGCTCGTTCTTCAATAGCGCCCCGACCAGCGGCGGGACGGAAACCTTTTCGTCCTTGTTCTGCAGTGCCTCGAGCGGAATGTCCTCGGCGACAAGCAGCTTGAGCCAGTCCAGCAGCTCGCTGGTGCTGGGCTTCTTTTTCAATCCCGGCAGGTTGCGCACATCGTAAAAGGTCTTCATGGCTGCCGTCAACAACTCCTTCTTCAGACCGGGAAAGTGCACGTCGATGATTCTTTGCATGGTCTCGGCGTCGGGGAACCTGATGTAATGAAAGAAGCAGCGCCGCAGGAAGGCGTCGGGCAGTTCTTTCTCATTGTTCGAGGTGATGAAAACCAGGGGACGGGTCACGGCCTTGATCAGTTCGCGCGTCTCGTAGACGTAGAACTCCATGCGGTCGATTTCGCGCAGCAGGTCGTTCGGGAACTCGATGTCGGCCTTGTCGATCTCGTCGATCAGCACTACCACCGGTTGCTCCGATGTGAAGGCCTGCCACAGGACACCCTTGACAATGTAGTTGTGAATATCGCTGACCCGGCCATCACCCAGCTGCGAATCGCGCAGGCGACTCACGGCATCGTATTCGTACAGCCCCTGCTGCGCCTTGGTGGTCGACTTGATGTGCCATTGCAACAGCGGCATGCCCAGCGCCAGCGCCACTTCTTCGGCCAGCATGGTCTTGCCGGTGCCCGGTTCACCCTTCACCAGCAGGGGCCGCTTCAATGTCGTGGCGGCGTTGACGGCCAGCATCAGGTCGGGCGTGGCAACGTAGTTCTTGGTTCCTCGGAATTTCATCTTGGTCGGGCTCTTGAACAGGGTAGGAGGGGAAACTCCGCCGGACAAAATCAAACGCTGTTTTCAGAACAGATTGAGCATCGGATTGTGCGCGCAAAATGAACCTGCTGAAGTCCACCCTATTCGCATTGACTGTCGCCTCCGTGACGGTTTGGAGCCAGGCTCAGGAGGTCAAAGGCAATGCGGTGGCGGGCGAGAAAAAGAACGCCATGTGCATCGGCTGCCACGGGCTGCCCGGATACCAATCGAGTTTCCCCGAGATCTACAAGGTCCCGAAAATCTCCGGGCAGAGCGCGAAGTACATCGTGACCTCGCTCAATGCCTACAAGCAAGGCGAGCGCAAGCACCCGACCATGCGCGCCATTGCCGAGTCAATGAGCGAGCAGGACATGGCCGACGTGGCGGCTTTTTACGAGTCGCACGGGAAGGAGGGCGGCGCCGCTGCGTCCGGCGGGCCGGTCGCGCAGGCCGACGCGAAGGTGGCCGAGCTGATCAAGAAAGCTGCATGCCTGTCCTGCCACGGCGAGAATTTTGCCAAGCCGATCGATCCCGCTTTCCCCAAGATCGCGGGCCAGCACGCCGACTACCTGTACGTTGCGCTGAAGGCGTACAAGACGGAAAACAACTCAAGAGTCGGGCGCTCCAACGGCGTCATGGCTGGCGTCAGCAAGCAGTTTTCCAACGCCGAGTTGAAGGCCATCTCCGCCTACATCGGTTCGCTCGAAGGTGAGCTGAAGACCATTCCAGAACACAGGTTTCGCTAGGGTTTCAGAGCATTCCCAAGGTTCAGCCCGTTTCGCGTCAAAAATCCCGCCCAGTGCGGGTTTTTTTTTGCGCTCACGACCGGGTGGCCCGGCGCTGCACGCAAGCGACGTAGGCAGCGCCGTCGGGTGCTTGACCCGCGCGCTGACTCTCCCACAGCATCTGGCCCAGGCATTCCATCGCCTCATGGTGGGCGGCGTGCAAGGACTGGCGGCGCGCCGTCAGCAACTCGATCGCCTGGCGCATGCCGCGCGGCTGGTCGATCGAACACTGCTCGCTGATCGACAGATGCATCGACAGATGCAGGAAAGGATTGACGCGGCCATCGTCCCCGTCATAGCGGCGCAGCAGCGCCGCCTCGACGTCGGCAAGGTCGCGCTGGTACTCCGGGTGTTCCACAATCCACTGGCTGGCCAGGGTCTCAAGGCTTTGCATCGGCTCGCCGCGCAAGGCCTTGCCCTGAACCGCGCAGAAGAAGCGGCGCACATCGGCTTGCGAGGG
Source organism: Burkholderiaceae bacterium (assembly GCA_038901875.1). Lineage (GTDB taxonomy): Bacteria > Pseudomonadota > Gammaproteobacteria > Burkholderiales > Burkholderiaceae_C > JBCKPE01. Next base: position 8,256 of record JBCKPE010000004.1, on the reverse strand, counting down.
ATCGAACATGGTCCGATTTTCCGCGATTGACTGCTCGTCGGACGGCATCCGCGATATGGCGCACGATTCAGGAATCGCGGGAGAATCCAAGGATGCAGGGCAGCGCATAGCTGACCGCCACCCGGAGCCACTTCATGCGTGAATTTGTCCATGGCACCCAAGCGTCCCGTGTCGTTTTCGGCGTCGGCTCGCTACGACGGGTCGCTCGCGAGGTGGACGCGCTGGGTGTCAAGCGCGCCCTGGTGCTGGCGACGCCCGGGCAGACGCGACTGGCGCAGCGGGTGGTGGACCTGCTTGGCGCGAGTTCGGTGGGCCAGTATTGCGGCGCTGCCATGCATGTTCCGATCCAGGCGGCACGTGAGGCCGGGGCTGAGGCCTCGCGCCTGGCGGCGGACGGTCTGATCGCCATTGGCGGCGGCTCGAGCACCGGTCTTGCCAAGGCCGTCGCCCTTGTCACCGGACTGCCCATACTGGCGATTCCGACCACCTATGCAGGCAGCGAAATGACGCCGATTTTCGGTGTCACCGAGGCCGGCCTGAAGAAAACCGGGCGCGACGCGCGGGTCTTGCCGCGCTGCGTGATTTACGACCCCGAACTCACGCTGGGCCTGCCGCTGGCGGTCAGCATTAACAGCGGCCTGAACGGGATCGCGCATGCGGCAGAAGGTCTCTATGCGCAAAACGGCAATCCGCTGACCGATCTGATGGCCGAAGAAGGAATTGCGGCGCTGGCGCGTGCCATACCGGCGATCCGTGCGCGGCCGGACGACGTTGATGCGCGCAGCGACGCCCTGTACGGCGCCTGGCTTTGTGGCGCGGTGTTGGGACAGGTTGGCATGGCGCTGCACCACAAGCTTTGCCACACGCTGGGCGGCAGCTTCAATCTGCCGCACGCCCAAACGCACGCCGTGATCCTGCCGCACGCGTTGGCATTCAATGCTGCCGCTGCGCCGCAGGCCATGCTGCGGATCGCGCGCGCGCTTGGCAGGCTTGGTCAATGCAGCGCCCAGCAGGCGATGTTTGAGCTGGCGCAGGAGAATGGCGCGACGCGGTCGCTGCGGGAGATCGGAATGAAGGCGGGCGACCTGGACCAGGCTGCGGACATGGTGGTGGACAACCCCTACTGGAGTCCGCGTCCGGTCGGACCACAGGCCCGTGCTGAAATCCGGGCCTTGTTGCAGCGTGCCTTCGATGGCGCGCCGCCCGAGGAACCGGCAGCCTCAGACCCGGTCGATCGTTCCAGCAAATCCACGGAGAACCAAGCGTGACCCATGCCTTTATCTGCGATGCCATTCGCACCCCCTTTGGCCGTTATGGCGGCGCACTTTCGACCGTTCGCACCGACGACCTGGCTGCAATTCCCCTCAAGGCGCTGCTGGCGCGCCATCCCGGGATGGACTGGCAGGCCGTGAACGACGTGATCTTTGGCTGCGTGAACCAGGCTGGCGAGGACAACCGCAACGTCGCGCGCATGGCTCTGCTGCTGGCGGGCCTGCCCGAAATCGTGCCGGGCGTGACCGTGAACCGGCTCTGTGGTTCAGGGCTGGACGCGGTCGGGACTGCGGCGCGCGCGATCAAGGCCGGCGAGGCGACGCTGCTGCTTGCCGGCGGCGTCGAGAGCATGAGTCGCGCGCCCTTTGTCATGGCGAAGGCCGAGACGGCATTTAGCCGCGACGCGCAGATCTTTGACACCACGATCGGCTGGCGCTTCATCAATCGACGCATGAAGGAGTTGTACGGCGTCGATTCGATGCCGGAGACGGCCGAGAACGTGGCGACCGATTACAAGATCGAGCGCGAGGCGCAGGACCGGATGGCGCTGGCATCGCAACTGAAAGCCGTCGCAGCGCAGAAGCGAGGTTATTTCGACGCCGAGATCACGCCGGTAAGCGTTCCACAGAAAAAGGGCGAGCCGGTCATCGTCGACAAGGATGAACATCCGCGCGAGACCAGCATGGAGGCGCTGGCCAAGCTGCGTGGCATCGTGCGCGCCGACGGCAGCGTGACGGCCGGCAACGCCAGCGGCGTGAACGATGGCGCCTGTGCGCTGATCCTGGCCGATGAGGCGACGGCGGCGAGGCAGGGCCTCACGCCGCGCGCGCGCGTGCTCGGCATGGCCACCGCGGGCGTTGCGCCTCGCATCATGGGCATGGGACCGGCGCCGGCAACGCAGAAGGTGTTGGCGCTTACCGGGTTGACACTGGCGCAGATCGACGTGATCGAGCTGAATGAAGCCTTTGCCGCCCAGGGTCTGGCCGTGCTGCGACTGCTGGGCCTGCAGGACGACGACCCCAGAGTCAACCCGAACGGCGGCGCCATCGCGCTCGGGCATCCGCTGGGTGCCAGCGGCGCGCGGCTGGTGACCACGGCGATCAACCAATTGCAACGCAGTAAGGGGCGCTACGCGCTGTGTACCATGTGCATTGGCGTCGGGCAAGGGATTGCGCTGGTGCTGGAACGAGCCTGATCAACCGCATTTTTGGAGCAAAGCATGGATGTTGAAACTGGAATTGGGCGCCGGCCCCTGTTGACCCTTGGCGCCGCGTCGCTGTGCGCGGCTCTGCTTCCTGGCGTGGCCGCGGCACAGGCCGCGCGCTGGCCACAAAGGCCCATTCGCATCGTTGTCGGTTTCCCGGCCGGCACCTCGCCGGACCTGATGGCCCGCGCCCTGACCGAACCGCTGGCCCAGGCGCTGGGCCAGCCGGTGATCGTGGAGAACCGTGTTGGCGCCAGCGGCAGCATTGGCGCCGAGGCTGTGGCGAAGGCGACCGATGGCCATACCTTTGGCTTGATCGGCAATGCCGCGCTGACCAGCAATCCGATCCTCAATCCCAAGCTGCCCTACGCTGTGACCGACTTCAAACCGATCACCGTCGTGGGCAGCGCGCCGCTGCTGGTGGTGGCGGCCAACTCCGTGGTCTTCGACACGCCCGCCGAGTTCTTCCGCCAGGCCAGGGCCGCCGGAACGCGCTGGAACTACGGTTCGGTTGGTGTTGGCTCGGGCACCCACCTCGGCAATGAACTGCTGAAGTCCAAGGCCGGGTTCGACGCCGTCCATGTTCCGTTCAATGGGGCGCCGGCTGTCCTCAACGCCATGATTGCCGGTGATATTCACATGGCCACCCTGCCCATTGGCGCGGCGCTGACGCAGGTCAACGCCGGACGTATCAAGGGCGTGGCGTTGACATCGGCGAGCCGCAGCATCCTTGCTCCGAACATTCCGGCGCTGCCCGAGGCCGGCGTGCCTGCTCTGGGCATCGAACTTTGGAACGCGCTCATGGCGCCGGCGTCCACGCCCATACCGGTGCTGGAAGTCTTCAGCCGCGCCGTCGCCAAGGTGATCCGCTCCGACGAGATGCGTCACAAACTGTTTCTGCAGGGTTGGCGCGCCGATGGGACCGCGCCCGAGGCGCTTGAGCGGCGCATCAGGGAAGATACCGCGCTGTACGCCGAGATCATCGCGCTGCGCAAGATCACCGTAAGCAGTTAAGGAGCACATCATGCCGGTGCTGGTTGTAGCGAATACCAAGGGTGGCGTCGGAAAATCCACGCTCGCGACCAACATCGCGGGATACTTCGCCTCGCTTGGCCATTCGGTGATGCTCGGAGACGCCGACCGACAGCAGTCGTCGGCGCTCTGGCTCGGCCTGCGGCCCGCCGCGGCGCGGACCATCCGCGCTTGGGAGATTGGCGCCGACTTCAAGGCCAGACCGCCCAAGGGCACCAGCCATGTGGTGATCGACACCTCGGCCGGATTGCACGGGCAGCGCCTGAAGAACGTTTTGGCCCTGGCCGACAAGTTGCTGGTCCCGCTGCAGCCCAGCGTTTTTGACATCTTCGCCACCTGCGCCTTTCTGGACGAATTGAAGGAGCACCTGCGACCCGGCAGGCCGAGGCTGGGGCTGATCGGCATGCGGGTCGACTCGCGCACGATTGCGGCTGACAAGCTGCGCCAGTTTGTCGAGGCGCTTGGCGTGCCTGTGATCGGAAATCTGCGCGACACACAGAATTACGTGCATCTTGCCGCGCGCGGCCTGACCGTGTTTGACGTCGCGCCATCGCGGGTCGAAAAGGATCTGGAACAGTGGGCCCCGATTTGCGACTGGTTGAGAAAGTGAGAGCCGGATCGCCATGAGAACCTTTGAGACCCCGCAGGACCTGACTGAGCACGTTGGGCAGGAGATCGCCGTCAGCGACTGGAGCACCGTGTCGCAGGAGCAGATCAACCTGTTTGCCCAGGCCACCGGGGACCACCAGTGGATTCACGTCGATGTTGAGCGGGCCAAGGCCGGCCCGTTCGGCGCGCCGATTGCGCACGGTTTTCTCACCCTGTCGATGTTGCCCAAGTTCTTCGAGTCGGCGTTCGCCATCCGCCAGTCGGGGATGGGGGTCAACTACGGCCTGAACCGGGTCCGGTTCACGGCTCCCGTGCCAGCCGGCAGCCGCCTGCGCGCGCGCTTCAAGCTGCTGGCTTTCGAGCCGGTGGACAACCAGGGGATGCAGTTGACCTGGGAAGTGAAGGTCGAATGTGAGGGCATGGCCAAGCCCGTCTGTATCGCCGAGTCGGTGTCACGGCGCTACCCTTAGCAGCCGTTCGCACTTCCACAGTTCGGGCCGGACAGGTTTTGGGCGGAAGACCCTGATCGGCTGGCGCCGGCGAAATCATTCTGCCGCCAGGCCTCGTACAGGGTGATGGCAACCGCGTTCGACAAGTTGAGGCTGCGCTGCGTCGGCAGCATGGGCAGGCGGAGCTGACGCGCTGGGTCGAACTGGCTGCGCAGCCAGTCCGGCAAACCGCTCGTTTCGCAGCCAAACACCAGCCAGTCACCGGGCCGAAACCGCGCCTCGTGCACCGCGTGCCGCGCCCGCGTCGTCAGGGCGAACATGCGCTTCCGGTCCGGGCACTGCTGCGCAAGGAAATTTTCCCAATCCGGGTAGCGGAGAACCGGCGCGTATTCATGGTAGTCCAGTCCGGCGCGGCGCAACAGCCGGTCTTCCATGGCAAAACCAAGAGGTTCAATCAGGTGCAGCGAACTGCCGGTGTTGGCGACCAGGCGAATGATGTTGCCGGTGTTGGGCGGAATCTCTGGCTCGACCAGAACAATGTGGAACATGGCCAGGAGCTTAGAACTTGTCCGTGAATTATTTGAGGTCGCGTTGGGGTGCAATCAGGATGAGTTGGCCGCCAATATCACGCCGCATGGGCTGGCCGCCCATGCAAGGAATTTGGTGGTCAAATCGCCCGACCGCACAGCCGGTCGGCTGTGCGTCGTGCGGCTGCCCCCATGGGGATGCAAACGCGACCGCGTTTGCGTCACCCCAACCCGAAGGGCAAGCGGATTTTCGGGCGGTCTGCGTCGTTGCAAAATCAGGCAGGGCGTCCAGCCTTGCCTTGGATTTTGCGCCTTGCATCCCATCCCGAAAATCCATTTGCGCGACCCCAAATAATTCACGGACAAGTTCTTAGTGCCGGACAGCGTCCACCGTCCGCCATTTCGATTTGATCGAATTCACGGCGCCGGACCCTGATTCGGACTGTCGGTGCGTGCGACCACCATGCCGGCAACTGAGGCTGCGCCCGCTTGCCTTAACGCGGCCGCGGCGGCGAAGAGGCTTGCGCCACTGGTCATCACATCGTCGACCAGCAGCAGCTTCTTCTGCTGGACCCATCCCAACGACTCCGGCGCGACCATGAAGGCGCCCTTGACGTTTTTCTGCCGCTGCTCCCGGCTCAGGCTGCTTTGCGGCAGTGTGTCACGAATGCGCAGCAACAGCTGACTCGTCGTCTTTGCCGGGGCCAGGTACCGCGCCAGTTCAAGCGCCTGATTGAAGCCCCGTTCGGTCAGCCGGGCGCTCGACAGAGGCATCGGGATCAGGGCGTCGCAGTCAAGGATCGCCTCGCGCGCGGCAGGGAGGTCAAGCAACAGCCTGGCCAGGGTTCGGGCCCAGCCGGGATCGCTGCCGTATTTGAATCGCGTGATGCAGTTGGACCAGGGAAACTCGTAGCTGACTGCAGCGAGGCAGCTGTCGAGCGGCGGTGGCTGGCGCAGACAGGCGCCGCATTGCTGCTGCGCGGGTGGCAGCGGCAGGGCGCAGGTCCGGCAGCGATTCTGCGCTCGCAGATGGCTGCGGATACAGGTCTCGCACAGCACTTGCGCCGGCCAGGCGTGGCAGATCTCGCATTGCGCCGGCAGGGCGTCGAACGCAACATCGATGAGCCGGCGCAACATGGGATCAATATACTTGGTCACCGTACCAGGTCGTCATGCCCGATAAGAGGGTTTGCCGCCGTCAAGCCCCGCCAACCCATGGATTCCAGCGACCCCGATAAGCCCCCGACCATCGATCCGGCTGCTGCCCGTCGCTGGGAGCGCGTAGCGCCCAGACACGCGCCGTGGCTGCATGAAGAGGTTGGCTCACGCATGGAGCAGCGCCTGCAGTGGATCAAGCGGCGCCCCGAATCATGGGCCGATTGGGACCCGCAGCGAGGCGGACGCAGGGCGCATGAAGCTATTGCCAGCCGTTACCCTGGCGCGCGCCTGTATCGGGCCGAGCCGATTCTCTCGACGCTGCCAGCCGATGAATCGCGCAGCCGCCAACCCTGGTGGAAGCCGTCGCGCTGGCTGGCGCCGGCGCGGCCGATCCCGCTGCTGCCAGCGGCGGGTGTGGACCTGCTCTGGGCGAACATGATTCTGCACAACAGCGGCGAGCCGACGGCCTTGATTGCACGCTGGCACCGGGCCGTCGCCATCGACGGTTTTCTGATGTTCTCCTGCCTCGGCCCGGATAGCCTGCGCGAGCTGCGCCAGCTCTATGCCGAGCGCGGCTGGCCCGCGGCCGGTCACGAACTGACCGACATGCACGACTGGGGAGACATGCTGGTCCGTGCCGGGTTTGCCGAGCCTGTGATGGACATGGAGCGGATCGTGCTCAGCTACCAGGATCCGGACCGGCTGTTGCGCGAACTGCGAGAGCTTGGCCGCAATTTTCACCCGGCGCGCTTTGGCCGATTGCGTGGCCGGGGCTGGCGTTCCGCTCTTGCCGACCAACTGCGGCAGGGTCTGCCGCGCGATCCGCTTACCGGACGCATGACCGTCACCTTCGAGATCATCTACGGGCATGCTTTCAAGCCAGCGCCGCGACCCCGTGTCGCGGCGCAAACCTCGCTAACCATGGATGACATGAGGGCCGTTCTGCGCCGCGGGCGCAAATCCGCAACCGATGTCTGACCCTGCCTGTTGGCGCGTCGTTCTGCCTTGGCAGTCAGCTACAATCCGCCGGTTTTCCGACCATGTTTTTCTAACCCATCGGCCCGTGGTGTTGGTGGCGCCAGACCCCAAGTACTAGCCAAGCTGTGTCACCCTTTGCTTTTCGCTTTGCCACCGTCCAGGGGCCCCATGTCCAGTGGTTTTTGCGCCGCAACTGTTCCATTCAGCCGACCCAGCTCGGGTGGCTCTACATGTTGATCTGCATGGTTTGCCTTGGCATTGGACTCGGGTTCTGGACGCTTGGCGCCACGCTGATTCTTCCCTTTGCCGGTATCGAGGTGATTGCCATCGGGCTCGCCTTCATCCTCTACGCGCAGCACGCGACAGACGGCGAGCGGATTCTGCTTGAGGAAGACCTGTTGATCGTGGAGCTGGAGCGCGCCGGACATCTTGAGCGCGCCGAATTCAGTCGCGATTCGGTTCGGGTTGAACCGCAGGCGGATGATCATTCGCTGATTGCGGTGTCGGGCCAGGGGCGCTCAGTGCGGGTGGGTCGCTTTGTGCGACCGGAGATGCGTTCCGCGCTGGCGAAGGAAATCAGGATGGCGCTGCGGCGCGCCTGAGCCGGCGGCGTTGCGCTGGCCCGCCGGGGAGATTTTTTTCAAGGCTATGAAGAAGTGAATACGATGAAGTGCATCAAGAACAAGCTGCTGGCGCTGCTGCTGTTTTCGGCCGCCTGGCTGAGCACAGCGGCGTACGCGGCGGTGGGCGACCTGCCCGGCGGCCCCGCCGTGCGGCAATTGAACCTGCACCCTCCGGTGACCAGGATCGCCGCGGAACAGCATTGGCTGCACTGGTTCTTGATGATCATTTGCACGGTGATCTTTGTCGGCGTGTTTGGCGTGATGTTCTATTCGATCTGGAAGCATCGCAAGTCGGTCGGGCACAAGGCGGCCAACTTCCACGACTCGGTCACGGTTGAGGTGGTCTGGACCGTCATCCCTTTCATCATCGTGATCCTGATGGTGCTTCCGGCAACCAAGATTCT
>JBCKPE010000003.1:0-42948 GCA_038901875.1 Burkholderiaceae bacterium | reverse complement strand
CCCTTAGCGAGAAAGAGGGCGGCAGTTATTTGATCTCGCTTACCGATTTCGACGGCGCGACGCCTGAGGAGGCCACTCGCAATGGGAAGGAAGCGTTGAAGGAAACCATTGCTGCCTTGCAAGCGCAAGGGCTGCCGATTCCACAACCGGGCGAGGGCTAGGCGCGCGCGCGCATTCCGGCCACGCCGGTGCTTGACGGCCCCGATTCGGGTCAGGCCCCACGCTCGTTTTCGGACGGGGCTTCAATCGACAAAGAAATCCGGAATGAAAGCGATCAACCGATCGCCAGCTTGACCGGTTTGCCGACGCGGCTGAGCATTTCCACCAGCGTGTCGAGGGTGAATTTGGCCGTTTTCCCGTTGACGACATCGGACACGCGCGGACGCGAGACCATCAGAATCTCGGCGGCCTCGGCTTGCTTGAGGTGATGTTCGGAAATCCAGCTGGACAGTTCGTCCATCAGTTGCTGCTTCAATAAGCGCGTGTCATTGATCTGCTTGCGGGAGGCTGCTTGCAAACGTCTGGCCTCGGCGGGCGCGAACCCCAACTCCAGGAAGAGGTTTGCCCCCGGCTTCGTCACGTGGCGGATTTCGGTATCGATCTTCATTTCTTCGCCTTTCTCATGTTGACCACGGCGCGGTAACGCGCCTCTGCAATGGCCTTGTCCTGCTTGCTGGTAGCCTGGGTATTCTTCTGGAAGCAGTGCAGGACATAGATGGCTTCCTCGAACTTGGCGACGTACATCACACGGTAGATGCCGCTTGCGTCGTTGATGCGAATCTCTTTCGTACCCGCACCCACATCGTCGAACGGCTTCCAGTCGGTGGGATCGAGTCCAGCCTGCACCTTGCCCAACTGGAAGCCTGCTTCCCAGCGTGGCTCCTGTGGAAACGCCAGCAGATCGTCGTAGGAAGACCCCACCCAGCGGATTTCTTTTTCGTCGTTCATCAAACCATTGTGTATAGAATTTTATACACAGCTGCGGCACGGGTCAAACTGGATCAGCGTGTAGCCGGCGATCAACTCCTTGCGACTGCGGCGACGCCCTCACAATGATCATGAGTCGCATGTTCGGTTCTTCTTGGTGATGATGCGTAATCCGGGCCCGGCTTCGGATGACACGACGAACGAGTTGACGCGAAATCGGCAGCAAGACACCTCAATCGAGAAAGAAATCCGGCAGGAAGTTCCTGGTGCCCGGCTTCACAGAATACTTGTCCAGGTCGTTCACGCCATGCTCGGCCAGCAGCGTGTCGTCGATAAAGAAGTTGCCGCTGCGACTCGATGGGCTGGTCAGAATGAAATAGGCGGCGTCGGCCAGAATTTCCGGCTTGCGGCACAGATTCAGGTCAATGCCCGGAATCATCTGCAGCGCCGCGGTGGCGATGACGGTGCGTGGCCACAGGCTGTTTACGGCGATGCCGAATCGCTTGAACTCGCCGGCGTGACCCAGCGTGCACATGCTCATGCCGTACTTGGCCATCGAGTAGGCGGTGTGGCGTTCGAACCAGTGGGTCTTCATCGACAGCGGAGGTGACATGGTCAGCACATGGGGATTGCGCCCGGCGGCGGCGGATTTTTTTAGCGCCGGCAAGCAGGCCATGGTGCACAGATAGGTGCCGCGCGCATTGACGCCGTTCATCAGGTCGTAGCGCTTCATCGGCGTCGCTTCGGTGTTGGTCAGGCTGATGGCGCTGGCGTTGTTGACCAGCACGTCGATGCCGCCGAAGCGCTCGAGTGCGGCCTGCACCGCCGCCAGCACCGAGGCCTCGTCCCGGATGTCGCATTGCTGGGCCAGCGCCTGGCCACCGGCAGCCTCGATCTCGGCCGCCGCCGAGTAGATGGTTCCGGGCAGCTTGGGATTGATCTCGGTGGTTTTCGCCGCCACCACGATATTGGCGCCGTCGGCCGCGGCGCGCTTGGCAATCGCCAGGCCGATGCCGCGCGAGGCGCCGGTGATAAAGAGTGTCTTGCCCTTGAGTGACATGTTTGTCTCCTGTTTCAAATCTTGCTGAAGTCCGGCTTGCGCCGTTCCATGAAAGCGGTGAAGGCCTCGCGCGCCGCCGGCTCGCCCAACAGGCGCCGAAAGGTCGCGCCCTCGTCGGCCATCTGCTGCAGCAACAGCGCGGCCTGGCCTTTCTTCAGCAGCCGCTTGGTTTCAATCAGTGCACTGATCGGTTTGGTCGCGAGCTTGCGTGCCTGCGTCTGGGCGTAGTCGTTGACCTCGGTCGGCGGCAGCACGCGGTTCACCAGGCCTACCTCAAGCGCGGCCTCGGCCATGAAAGGCTCACCCAGCAGCAGCGCCTCGGCGGCCCGGTGGTAGCCCAGCATCTGCGGCAGCAGCAGGGTGGAAGCGGCCTCCGGGCACAGGCCGAGGTTGACAAAAGGCAGGCTGAAGGCCGCGTTGTCGCCGGCATAGACCAGGTCGCAATGGAGCAGCATGGTGGTGCCGACGCCGACCGCAGGTCCGCAGACCGCCGCGATCAGCGGCTTGGAAAAGCCGGCAATGCCCCGCAGGAATCGGTACACCGGTGAATCGGTGCCGGAGGGTGGCCGGTGCAGGAAGTCGCCAATGTCATTGCCGGCGCTGAAGATGGTGGCGTGTCCTTGGAACACCAGCACGCGGATTTCGGCATCGGCCTCGGCCTGCTGCAGGGCGTCGGCCAGCGCCGCGTACATGTCGGACGTGATCGAGTTCTTCTTGTCCACGCGGTTCAGCGTAACGGTCATGACGCCGGCCTCGACGTGGGTCAGTATGTCGCTCATGGGGAATCCTCAGGCTGCTGTCACTGGGTTTGCGGGTGACTTCGGGTTGTCGGCGGGCGACCGATCGCTCAAAACTTCTCGATCCAGGGACGAAGATCGAGCTCGAAGGTCCAGGCGTTGCGCGGTTGGCTGTGCAGCATCCAGTACTGGTCGGCGATGTGCTCGGGCTTCAGGATGCCGTCGTTCTGCTTCAGCGCATAACGCTCGGGAAAGTTGTCGCGGATGAAGGCGGTGTCGATGGCGTCACCGGTGGCGTCACCCGCGCCGATCACGTGCGCAACCTTGGCTTGGGTCATTGGACAAGCTGCGCGCTGCGCGCCGCGCTGTTCGCCTTGGGAGCGGCCCGGCGGCTCACGCTCAAACCCGCTCGAAGATACCGGCCGCGCCCTGCCCCATACCGACGCACATGGTGACCATGCCGTAGCGCAGCTTGTTGCGTCGCAGCGCGTGCACCACGGTGGCCGAACGGATGGCGCCGGTGGCGCCGAGCGGATGGCCGAGCGCAATCGCGCCGCCCATGGGATTGACCTTGGCCGGGTCCAGCCCAAGCGTGTTGATGACGGCCAGCGACTGCGCGGCGAAGGCCTCGTTCAACTCGATCCAGTCCATGTCGTCCTGCTTCAGGCCAGCCGAGCGCAGCGCCGCCGGAATCGCTTCAATCGGCCCGATGCCCATGATGTGCGGCGGCACGCCACGCGAGGCAAAACTGACAAAGCGCGCCAGCGGCGTGAGATTGAACTGCTTCAGCGCCCTTTCGCTGACCAGGATCAGCGCCCCGGCGCCGTCCGACGTTTGCGAGCTGTTGCCCGCAGTCACGCTGCCCTTCGCGGCAAACACGGCGCGCAGTTTGGCCAGTCCTTCCAGGCTGGTGTCGGCGCGCGCGCCCTCGTCCAGGCTGACCGTGCGTGAACTGGTGCTGACCTCGCCCGTTTCCAGATTGGGCGTTCGCTCCGTCACCTCGACCGCGGTCATCTCGTCGCTGAAATGGCCAGCCTTCATTGCTGCCAACGCCTTCATATGCGACTGGTAGGCAAACTCGTCCTGCCTCTCGCGCGACACCTGCCATTGGCGCGCCACCTTCTCGGCCGTCAATCCCATGCCGTAGGCAATGCCAACGTTTTCATCGTCGCTGAAGATGGCGGGCGACAACGACGGCGCATTGCCCATCATCGGCACCATGCTCATGCTTTCGATGCCGGCGGCAATCATCACCTCGGCCTCACCGACACGGATGCGATCGGCCGCCATCTGCACGGCAGACAGGCCCGAGGCACAAAAGCGGTTCACCGTGATGCCACCCACGCTATTGGGCAAGCCGGCCAGCACGGCGCCGATGCGCGCCACGTTCAGGCCCTGCTGTGCCTCGGGAATGGCGCAGCCACAGATAAGGTCTTCGATGGCTTTCGGGTCCAGGCCGGGGACCTGGGCCAGCGCCGACTTGAGCACCGCCGCCAGCAAGTCATCAGGCCGCGTGTTGCGAAAGAAGCCCCGGTGCGAGCGGCCGATGGGGGTGCGCGTTGCAGCGACGATGTAGGCGTCCTGAATCTGTTTCATGTTGCGCTCCTAGTTGCGCAGCGGCTTGCCCGAGCCGAGCATGCCCATGATGCGCTCCTGCGTCTTGGGGTGAGTCAGCAGCGAGCAGAAGGCCTGGCGCTCCAGAGTCATCAGATACTCCTCGCTGACCAGGGTGCCACTGTCCACCTCACCCCCGCAGACCACGTTGGCGATCAGGCCGGCGATGTGGAAATCATGCGCGCTGATGAAGCCGCCGTCGCGCATGTTGACCAGCGAACCCTTGATGGTGGCGCTGCCGCTGCGTCCGGCCACCGGGAACAGGCGCCGGTGCGGTGGACGGTAGCCCGAGCGGTGCATGGCGCGAACCTCATTGATGGCGACGAACAGCAATTCATCCTTGTTCGGAACGATCAGGTCGCTCTCCAGCAGGTAGCCAAGCTTGCGCGATTCCAGGGCGCTCGTTCCGACCTTGGCCATCGCCGCAGCGGTGAAACCTTCGGTCAGGAACGGCAGCAGGTCCTTGTGGGTGCTCAGTGCTGCGTTCTCGGCCGCGCGCCGCGCAATGTAGGCCAAGCCGCCGGCGCCAGGCACCAGGCCGACACCGACCTCCACCAGACCGATGTAGCTTTCCATCGCGGCGACGCGCCGCGCCGAATACACGGCCATCTCGCAGCCACCGCCCAGCGCCATGCCGCGAATCGCCGCGACCACCGGCACGTTGGCGTAGCGCAGCTTCAGCATGATGCGCTGCAGTTCGTGCTCGACCTCGTCGATCGCCGACACGCCCGACATCATGAAGGCCGGCAGCATGGCTTGCAGGTCGGCGCCGACGCTGAAAGGCTCTTCGCCCGACCAGATCACCACGCCCTGATAGTCGCGCTCCGCCAGATCGACGGCAAGCGACAAGCCTTCGGCCACGTCCGGGCTGATCGCATGCATCTTGCTCTTGATGCTGGCAATCACTACCTCGCCGAACTCACCGCCCGGCAGTGTCCAGAGTCGGATCGCGTCGTCCTCGTGCAGGGTCTTGCCCGCGATTTGAAAACGCGCGGGGTTCGAGCCGAACACGGCCTCGCGGAAATGTTGTCGCGCATAGACCGGCGGACTGTGTTGTGGCAGGAACCTGCCCGCTGACGGGCTCCATGACCCCTCTGCTGTATGAACGCCCCCGGCGCTGCCATTCGACTCGGCCACCGGTCCGCTGAACACCCAGTTCGGCAGCGGCGCCTGGCACAGGGCCTTGCCGGCGTCGATGTCTTGCCGGACCCATTGCGCGACCTGCTTCCAGCCCGCCTCCTGCCACAGCTCGAACGGTCCCTGCTGGGTGCCGAAGCCCCAGCGCATGCAAAGATCGACGTCACGCGCCGTTTCGGCAATCGACTCCAGATGGACTGCGGCGTAGTGAAAGCTGTTGCGCAGGATGGCCCAGAGGAAGCGGCCCGGTGCGCCTTCACTCTCGCGCAGCAACTTGAGCCGCTCGCCCGCTGGCTTTTTCAGCATGCGGCCGTACACCTCGTCAGCCTTCTGCCCGGCCGCCACATAGTCCCCTTTTTCCAGGTCGAACTGCAGGATGTCGCGACCCACCTTCTTGTAGAAACCAGCCTGTGTCTTCTGCCCGAGGTTGCCCATCTCGATCAGCGTCTTCAGCACTGCGGGCGTGGCAAAACTTTCGTAGAACGGGTCGGCGCCGATGTCCAGGTTGTCCTGCAGGGTCTTGATGACATGGCCCAGGGTATCCAGGCCCACCACGTCGGCGGTGCGAAAGGTCCCTGATCCGGCACGGCCCAGTCGTTTGCCGGTCAGGTCATCCACAACATCAAAACCGAGTCGGTACTTCTCCGCCTCTTTCATGGTGCCGAGCATGCCGGCCACGCCGACCCGATTCGCGATGAAGTTGGGTGAATCCTTGGCTCGCACCACGCCCTTGCCCAGCGTGCTGGTGACGAAGGTTTCGAGGTCGTCCAGCACCGCCGGGTCGGTTGCCGATGTGCGAATCAACTCGACCAAGTACATGTAGCGTGGCGGGTTGAAGAAATGGATGCCGCAGAAACGCGGCTTCAACTCCTCTGGCAGGCCCTCACCCAACCGGTTGATCGACAGCCCCGAGGTGTTGGAAGCAACGATGGCGTGCGGCGCAACAAAGGGGGCGATCTTGCGGTACAGGTCGAGCTTCCAGTCCATCCGCTCGGCGATTGCTTCGATGATCAGATCGCAGTCGCGCAAGCGCTCCAGATGTTCCTCGTAGTTTGCTGGCTCGATCAGCGACGCGTCATCGACGACGCCCAATGGCGAAGGCTTGAGTTTCTTCAGCCCTTCAATTGCCTTGGTCACGATGCCGTTCTTTGGCCCCTCTTTAGGCGGCAAGTCAAACAGCAGCACCGGCACCTTGACATTGACCAGATGGGCCGCGATCTGCGCGCCCATCACGCCGGCGCCCAGCACCGCCACCCGCTTCACGGCAAAACGCGGTGAGGTCACTGCACGCGAACCCAGGTTTGGGTGCGGCCGATGCCAAAGACCGAGCCGCGCACTTCAAGTTTCTTGCCGCCTTCGATCGGCGTGAGCCTCAGGGTATAGGTCTTGCCGTTCTCCGGGTCCAGGATCTTGCCCTCTTCCCAAACCTCCTTGCCTTCGGTCTTCTTCGCGCCACGGATGATCTCCAGCCCGATCATGGGCTTGCCCTTGCGGTCATCGGTGCATTCGTCGCAGACCGCATCCTGCTTGGCTTCCTTGCGCAGCAGCTTGGTGATCTTGCCGCTGATCACGCCGGCCGTCTCGCTCACCGCAATCTCGGACTTGATCTCATTGGTCTTGTCGTCGATGCTGTGCCAATTGCCCACCGGCGACATTTGCGCGAACGCCGCGCTCATGGAAAACATGAGGGCCGTGCCCGTGAACAGATGCTTGATCATTTAAATCTCCTGAAAAAATTGAGTTGAGGGGGCGGGAAAAGCGGAAAAGCAAAACGGAGCAACGATGCTAGGCAAACACGGCTTCGGTGTCCATCAGCACCTTGGCGCCGGCGCGGGCCGACAGCATCAGCGAGGCTGTCTCGGGGAATAGTTTTGCAAAATAGAAGCGCGCCGTCTGCAACTTGGCCTGGTAAAACGGATCCGTCGCCTTGCCTTGTGATTCCGCGGCCGCGATTTCGCGCAGCGCGACCTGCGCCATGCGGGCCCAGAAATAGCCGAACACCAGATGACCGGCCACCCGCAGATAGTCCACCGCCGCCGCGCCAACCTCGTCGGCATTCTGGAAACCCTTGAAGCCAAGTTCGGTCGTCAGTTTCGTCATCTGGTCACCCAGGTAGGCGATGGGGTTGATGAACTCGGCCATCTTTTCGTTCACGCCCTCCTGCTCGACCAAGGCCGCGATGAGCCGGCCGAACTTCTTCAGCGTGGCCCCGTTGTTGCCCAGGACCTTGCGCCCCAGCAAGTCCAGGCTCTGGATTGTGTTGGTGCCTTCGTAAATCATGTTGATGCGGGCGTCGCGCACATACTGCTCCATGCCCCATTCCTTGATGTAGCCGTGGCCGCCAAACACCTGCTGGCAGGCCGAGGTCGCGATCCAGCCGTTGTCGGTCAGGAAGGCCTTGACGATCGGGGTCAGCAGGGACAACATCTCGCCGCTGTCCTTGCGCACCCGCTCATCCGGGTGAAAGTGCTCCTTTTCCAGCAGCACCGAGCAGTAGATAGCCAGGGCGCGACCGCCCTCGGCATAGGCCCGCGCCGTCAACAGCATCTTGCGCACGTCGGGGTGCACGATGATCGGGTCAGCCGGCTTGTCCTTCGCCTTCGGCCCGGACAGGGAACGCATTTGCAGCCGTTCCTTGGCGTAGGCCAGGGCGTTCTGGTAGGCCATTTCGGTCAGGCCCAGCGACTGGTTGCCGACACCCAGGCGGGCCGCGTTCATCATCACGAACATCGCGTTCATGCCCTTGTTGGGCTGCCCGACCATGGTGCCGACGGCGCCATCGAGCACGATCTGGCAGGTCGCGTTGCCGTGAATGCCCATCTTGTGTTCCAGGCCGCCGCAGTAAATGCCATTGCGTGAGCCGAGGCTGCCGTCGGCATTGGCGTTGAATTTCGGCACCAGGAACAGGCTGACGCCCTTGATCCCCGGTGGCGCATCGCTCAGGCGCGCTAGCACCAGATGCACGATGTTGCTCGCCATGTCGTGTTCACCGGCGCTGATGAAGATCTTGTTGCCAGTGAGCCGAAAGCTGCCGTCGGGCTGGGCTTCAGCCCGGGTCCGCATCAGGCCCAGGTCGGTGCCGCAATGGGGTTCGGTCAGGCACATGGTGCCGGTCCACTCGCCACTGGTCATCTTGTGCAGGTAAGTCTGTTTCTGCTCGGCCGTGCCGTAGGCGCTCACGGCGGCGTAGGCGCCATGGGTCAATTCGGTGTACATGGTCCAGGCCTGATTCACCGCGTTCAGCATCTCGTGAAAACACTGGTTCACGACCAGGGGCAGGCCCTGGCCGCCGAAAGCGGGGTCGCAGCTCAGCCCGGCCCAGCCGCCCTCGACAAATTTGGCGTAGGCCTCCTTGAAACCCTTGGGCACCGTCACTTCATGGGTCGCATGGTCAATCTTGCAACCCTCGGTGTCGCCGCTGATGTTCAGCGGCAGGGTCACCTCGG
Organism: Burkholderiaceae bacterium; assembly: GCA_038901875.1. Taxonomy (GTDB): domain Bacteria; phylum Pseudomonadota; class Gammaproteobacteria; order Burkholderiales; family Burkholderiaceae_C; genus JBCKPE01. The sequence continues at coordinate 34,027 of JBCKPE010000003.1, read as the reverse complement.
AGGCGAACTTGCCAGCCTCTTCGAGCACGGCGTTGATGGTGGCTGCGTCGACATCGGCGTGCCGCGGCATGTCCTTGAAGTCATCGCAGACCTTGAACACCTCATGCATGACGAATTGCATGTCGCGAAGTGGCGGGGTGTAGCTGGGCATGGCAATTACTCCTGGAACGGGTGGAACATCAAGACAGTTCTTCGGCTTTGGCGCGCGAAACACGAGACCTCCGCCTCAAAACGGTGAAAGTACTCGCGAATGACAGAGATCTGCAGCTCCTGGCGCGAGCCGAAGTGGGCGAAAACGCCGGACTTGCTCATCTTCGTCACCTCGGCCAAGGCGCCGATGCTCAAGCCCTCCAAACCGATCTGCGTCGCCAGTCCAAGCGCCGCATCGACAATCGCAGCCTTGGTCTGCTGCCCCTTGTGCAGGCTACGGCTGGCCCGCGCCTGATGGGCGGCGATGTCAACGACGGGCATGGGTGATGAGGAACGAATAAAGATTCATGCAAACGCGGTCGAGGCTTTGCAATGCACACCAGCAGGCATTCAAGCCGAAGGCCGGATCAGGCTCTCCGCAGGTATGCCGAGCCCGGTGTGCAGCTTCCAGACCATGGCCATGGTGAGTTTCCTCTTGCCATTGAGCGCTTCATAGACCCGGTTGCGCTGCCCGATCATTGGCTCCAGGTCTTTGGGCTTGAGCCCTTGCTGCTCCATGCGGAACTTGATGGCTTCCACCGGATCGGGGGCGGCGATGGGGTAGCGCTTTGCCTCGTAAGCCTCGATCAGCGTGACCATGGCCTCGAAGTGGGCACCGGCGCTGCTGTCCAGTTCGGGTTCGCTATCAAAGTAAGGCGCTACCAAGCGCAGCGCGGCCTGGTAATCGGCTTGAGTGCGAATCGGATGATTAACGTAAACGTTTTTCTTCATGGCTGACTCTCCACGGTGGCTGCGTCAATCGCATCGTATTCTGCGTGCGTTCCTACGAACTTGAGACAGGCTCAGCCCAAACGGGCTAACCGTCAACGCTTGAACGGCACCACGAGCTGGCGCTGCTGGCCCAGCCCTTCGATGCCGAGCGTCATGACGTCGCCCTTTTTCAGGTACAGCGGCGGCTTCATGCCCAGACCCACGCCGGGCGGCGTGCCGGTGGTGATGATGTCGCCGGGCATCAGCGTCATGAACTCGCTCACGTAGCTGACCAGTTTGGCCACGCCGAAGATCATGGTTCGGGTGCTGCCGGTCTGCATGCGCTTGCCGTTCAGGTCCAGCCACATCGAAAGTCTTTGCACGCTGGTGATCTCGTCGCGCGTCACCAGCCAGGGGCCAATCGGGCCGAAGGTATCGCAACCCTTGCCCTTGTCCCACTGCGGGCCGCGCTCGATCTGGTATTCGCGCTCGCTCACATCGTTGATGGTGCAGTAGCCCGCCACGTGGTCGAGCGCCGCCCTTTGCGAAACATAGCGGGCGCGCTTGCCGATCACCACGCCGAGCTCGACCTCCCAGTCGGTTTTGACCGAGCCCCTTGGCAACATCACCGGGTCGTTCGCGCCCTGGATGCAGCTGGTGGCCTTCATGAAGACGATGGGCTCCTTCGGGATGGCGGCGCCGGTTTCAGCGGCATGGTCAGAGTAGTTCAGCCCGATCGCGACGAACTTGCCGATACCGGCCACGGGGCAGCCCATGCGCGGCGAACCCCTGACCAGCGGCAGCTTGTCGACATTCAGCTTGCGCAGCCTGGCAAGCGCCGCATCCGAGAGCTGATCCGGGTCGATGTCCTGGACCACGGCGCTCAAGTCGCGCAGCTTGCCTGCCGGGTCAATCAGTCCGGGCTTTTCCTTGCCAGGCTGGCCATAACGAACGAGTTTCATGTTTCTTGCCTTTCCAGTTTTATGCGTGGGTGATCAGTAGGTCGAGCGCCCGCCCGACAGGTCGAACACAGCCCCGGTTGAAAACGAGCATTCCTCGGTGCAAAGCCAGCACACCAGGGCGGCCACTTCGTCGGGCGTGCCAAAGCGCCCCATCGGAATCTTGGACAGCATGAAGGCGATGTGCTCGGGCGTCATCTGATCGAAAATCGCCGTCTTCACGGCCGCCGGCGTCACGCAGTTGACACGGATTCCGGTGTCAGCGAGTTCCTTGCCCAGCGACTTGGTCAGGGCAATCACCGCCGCCTTGCTGGCGCTGTAGGCGCTGGCGTTCGGGTTGCCTTCCTTGCCGGCGACCGACGCGATGTTGACGATGCGGCCGTAGCCGGCTTCGCGCATCAGCGGCACCAGTTCGCGGCAGCAGTAGAACAGGCCATTCAGATTGACCTGCATCACGGCTTGCCAATCGGCCACCGGATAGTCCCAAAGTTTGGTGTTGGGACCGGTGATACCCGCGCTGTTGACCAGCAGGTCAACCACGGCATGAAGCTCGCGCGTCTTCTGCACTGCCGCGACGACCTGACCATGCTGGCTGACATCGACCCGCACCGCAGCGACCGCGCCGCCAAGTTCAGCGCTGGCCCGATCCAGCCCGGCCGCGTCGCAGTCCCACAGCGTCACTCGTGCCCCGCTGTCGAGCATGCGCCTGGCAATGGCAAACCCGAGCCCGGCGGCGCCCCCCGTGATGACGGCATGGCGCCCCTGCAGATCGAGCTGGTTCATATCGTCATGCCGCCGTCAATCGCGTAGGCGTTGCCGGTGGCAAAGGCGGCTTCGTCACTGGCCAGAAACACCACCAGCGGCGCAATCTCGTGCGCCTGCGCGAGACGCCCCATCGGCTGGCGCGCGATGAAGTTCTTGCGCGCCTGCTCCGGATCGTCGTAGGCGTTGATGCGATCCTGCAGCGAAGGTGTATCCACCGTGCCGGGACAGATGGCGTTGCAGCGCACGCCCTGCGTCACAAAATCGGCCGCGACGGCTTTCGTCAACCCTATCACCGCCGCCTTGCTGGCGCCATAAACAAAGCGGTTCGGCAAGCCGCGCACACTGCTGGCGACGCTGGCCATGTTGATGATGCTGCCGCCCCCTTTGGCCAGCATTCCGGGCAGGACGGCCTGAATCGCCCAGAACTGCGAGCGCACGTTGAGATTGAAGGCAAAGTCCCATTCCGCGTCGCTGGCCTGCAGGATGTTGCCGTTGTGGACAAATCCGGCGCAATTGAACAGGATGTCAAGCGCCGGCAGACGCGCCACCAGCGACTGAATCGCCGCCTTGTCAAGGACGTCAAGCAGCGCCGTCTGCACGTTGGCCACGCCCTGGTAACTTGCCAGCAGCTCGGGCTTGACGTCGGTGGCCCAGACGCTGGCGCCTTCGGCGGCCATGGCCAGCGCCGTGGCGCGCCCGATGCCCTGCCCGGCGGCCGTCACCAGGGCGGTTTTTCCTTGCAATCTCATGGGGTCCCTTTGATCGATGCCATTTCCGCGCTGGCGCGGCAACGCACATTATGTGTCCTTCACCGTCCCTGCCCGGCCACGATGACCCGCACTTGATACCATCGGCGCATGGCGCCGTTCATCAAGCTGCACCCCAACGACGACGTGCTGATTGCGCGCCGGCAACTGGTGGGCGGCACCCTGGCCGACGGAGTCACCGTGCGCGGATTGATACCGGCTGGCCACAAGCTCGCGCTGCGCGCGATCGAGGCCGGCGCGCCGGTGCGGCGCTACAACCAGATCGTCGGATTTGCCAGCAAGCCGATTGCCGCCGGCGAGCATGTGCACAGCCACAACCTCGACATGGGGCCGGACAAAGGCGACTTCGAACGAGACTACGCTTTCGGTGCCGACGTCAAACCGGTGACAGAGCCGCGGCTGGCGAACTTCATGGGCATCAAGCGAGACGACGGGCGCGTCGCCACCCGCAACTACATCGGCATCCTGTCCAGCGTCAACTGCTCGGCGACCGTGGCCAGGGCCATTGCGGACCATTTTTCACGCCACATCAATCCGCAGGCGTTGGCCGAGTTTCCCCATGTTGACGGCGTGGTGGCACTGACCCATGGCACCGGCTGCGGCATGGACACCGAGGGTCTGGGCATGCAGGTGCTGCAGCGCACTCTGGCCGGCTACGCGACCCACGCCAACTTTGCCGCCGTGCTGGTGGTTGGGCTCGGCTGCGAGTCGAATCAAATCAACGCCTGGTTGGCGCACAGCAGCCTGCGCGAAGGCGAGACGCTGCAGGTGTTCAACATCCAGGACAGCGGCGGCACGCGCAAGACGGTGGAGCGCGGCATTGCCCTGGTCCACCAGATGCTGCCCGGCGCGAACCGCTCCAGGCGCGAACCGTGCAGCGCAGCGCATATCAGGATCGGCCTGCAGTGCGGCGGCTCCGACGGCTACAGCGGCATCAGCGCGAACCCGGCGCTGGGCGCGGCGGTGGACCTGCTGGTGGCCCATGGCGGCACCGCGATCCTGAGCGAAACGCCCGAGATCTACGGCGCCGAGCACCTGCTGACGCGGCGCGCCGTGTCGCGGGAAGTGGGCGAAAAACTGCTGGCACGGCTGAAATGGTGGGAGCATTACACCCGCATCAATGACGGCGAGATGAACAACAACCCCACGCCCGGCAACAAGGCCGGCGGGCTCACCACCATTCTCGAAAAATCGCTGGGCGCGGTCGCCAAGGGCGGCACCTCGAATCTGCAGGCGGTCTACGAGTACGCCGAGCCGGTGACGGCGAACGGCTTCGTCTACATGGACACGCCGGGCTACGACCCGGTCAGCGCGACCGGCCAGGTAGCGGGCGGCGCCAACCTGATCTGCTTCACCACGGGACGCGGCTCGGCCTACGGCTGCGCGCCATCACCGTCGCTGAAACTTGCCACCAACAGCATGTTGTGGCAGCGGCAACAGGACGACATGGACATCAACTGCGGCGAGATCATCGACGGCAACTGCTCGGTGCAGGACATGGGACAGCGCATTTTCGAGATGGTGCTTGCCACCGCCTCGGGCCAGGCGAGCAAGAGCGAGCAGCATGGCTACGGGCAGAACGAGTTTGTTCCCTGGCAGCTTGGCGCGGTGATGTAACGGCAAGGGATTGTGGACAAGACCTTATCAGCGACCAAACTTGAAGACGTCGTCGCGCAGGTGCTGCGCGCGGCCGGCAGCCACAGCGACGAGGCCCGCATCGTGGCGGGCAACCTGGTGCTGGCCAACCTGAGCGGCCACGATTCGCACGGCGTCGGCATGCTGCCGCGCTACGTCGCGGCCGTGCTGGAGGGCGGGCTGGTGCCGAACGCCCGGCTTCAGGTCCGGCTTGACAGCGGCTCGCTGCTGGTGCTGGACGGCCAGCGCGGTTACGGGCAGGTGATGGGCAAACAGGCCATGGGCATGGCGCTGGAGCGCGCGCGCGAACATGGCAGTTGCATCATGACGCTGGCCCAGGCGCATCACCTGGGACGCATCGGCCATTTCGCCGAGATGGCGGTGGCTGCGGGCATGGTGTCTCTGCATTTCGTCAACGTCCTGTCGCGCCCGATCGTGGCGCCCTGGGGTGGCGCCGACGGCCGCTTTGGCACCAACCCCTGCTGCATCGGCATCCCGCTCAAGGGGCGCGAGCCCTTTGTGCTTGACTTTGCGACCAGCCGCGTGGCCCAAGGCAAGATGCGGGTCGCGCACAACCGCGGCGAGCAGGTCGAGCCCGGCCTGCTGATCGATGAAAAAGGCCTGCCGACGACCGACCCTGGCGTCGTGGTGGTCCCGCAGTCCAACGGTCTGCTCGGCGCGCTGCGCGCATTCGGCGAACACAAGGGTTATGGCCTGGCGGTGGCCTGCGAGTTACTGGGCGGCGCCCTGACCGGCAGCGGCACCTGGCATCAGCCCGCGCAGCCTGGTTCGGCCGTGCTGAACGGTATGTTGACCGTGGTCATTGATCCGGCCCGGCTCGGCACCGAACCGTCGTTTCAGCAGGAAGCGCTGGCCTTCGTCGACTGGCTCAAGCAAGGTCCCGCCGCGCCCGATGGCGACGGCGTGCGGCTTGCAGGTGAACCGGAACGCGCGGCACGCGCCGAGCGTTCACAGAGCGGCATCGTGATCGACCGGCAGACCTGGCGCGACATCGTCGAGGCCGGAAGCAAGGTGGGGGTCAGTCTGGAAGGGGTCTGAGGGCGGCCAGGCGGCGTCTAGGTGGACGCCAGCCACGCCACTGAGATGACCCGAGCGCCTGATCAGGGCTTGCGCTGCTCCAGCCGCAGACCCGCCGCGGTTCGATTCGGGAAACCTTTCCAATAGCTGTGGTCGCTCTTGAGTGCTCCACTGGTTTCGGTGGACCATTTACCGTCCTTGGCGTTCTCGAGCAGGTTCAGATAGACGTCCATCGCTGCGTCATTCTTCAAGTACTTGCCAAGAAAGGCGGTTGAAAAGTGTTGGGCAATGTTGTTCATGCGCACGTTGTCCCAGACCGCATCAATGTAGTGTTCGGCCGGAATGAAGTTCAGGTGCGCGACCGGTTGCCAGGTCTCCTTCGGCGGCGGCATCGGCGCACCCGCATTGTGATTGGCGTTCTCAAACGTCAGCAGGAAGCGATGGGCGTTGACGCTCGCTTCAAAAATATTCCGCACACCCGGCGCATAACCCGACACGTCGTCCACACGTCCCGCGACATAAAACACCGGCATCCTGATGCCCGCCAGGCCGGCCGCGTCCCAAAATCCGCGGTTCCATCCCCAGGGTGCTATGGCAATCGCCGCCTTGATGCGTTTGTCCATGGACGCAAGGTACTGGGCATTTCCAGCCTGCCGCTGAGCCAGCGCGCCGTTGGGCGTACCCCAGGGGAAGGCGACGCTGGCCGCAGTGAAACCGCCTCCGATGGTGTTGACGACACCGTAGCCCCCCATCGAATAGCCGATCAGCGCAGTGGCATCCGCATTGATCATTCCCTTGAACGGGCCAGAACCATCGGCGGCGCCCATCCTGGCCATCTCATTGAGCACGAACAGCTGGTCCAGCGGACGGTTGAGCAGGGTACTGCCAAACGCACCCTGGTCGCTGTAGGTGCTGTCCGAGTGATCGATCGATGCCACGAAGTAGCCCTTGCTTGCCAGGTTCTCAGCCAGATGACTCAATAAAAATCGATTGCCTGGGTAGCCGTGCGAAATGATGAGCAGCGGATAAGGCCCCGAAGCGGCATCGGGCTGTGCATCCCGTACCGCTTTGCCTTGCAGATTCACCTCGGTTTTCCCGTCGCGGGTGACGACCCCCCGGTACTCGCCTGACGGGGATTGCCCGGCCTGCAGTCTGGCCGGGTACCACAACTCAACCGTCAGCGGCCGGTCATAGCTCGGAATCGGCTCGCCGGTCTTGGCTTTCAGGATGTCCAGCTGCTTGGCGTTCGTGAGTTTGACCGTGCGCACACCCACCGGATGCTGGCCGTACTTCGCTAGATTCAGGGGCATCGGATCGGATCGTGTCGATCCGATTCTCCTGTGCGCGAGTCGGGAACGGCCCAAACAGGCCCAGGAGCGCGAACCCAGTAACTAGACTCGTTGACAGCAGTCGATTCATCAGGATCCCCATATCAAGTTGTTGAACTGAAGGTACCGTCCGTCGGGCCTGCAACTACAGCAAATGCGCCAGACTGGCCTCAAGATACTCGGACGGCAATCGCCTGAAGCCAGAACGTGCAAAACGCTGCAGGCGGCCGGTAGCGAAGGCGGTCAGCAGCGAAGCCCGGACCTGCGCATCCACCGAGGGCGTGGCCGAACCGGCGGCGTCCGCGACGGTGCGCAGGGACTGGCGCAGGGTGGCTTCGATCTTGTCGAAAAACTGGTTCATACGCTGCTGCAGCCGGTCATTCTCAAACACCAGCGCATCACCCACCATGACCCGGGTCATGCCAGGATTCTTCTCGGCAAAATGAACCAGCATGACGACGATCTTGCTCGCCTGTTGGACCGCATTGGTCTCGCGCTCCAGAATCTGGTTGACCAGGGAAAACACGGTCTGCTCGATGAACTCAATCAAGCCCTCGAACATCTGCGCCTTGCTGGCGAAATGGCGGTACAGGGCAGCCTCGCTGACATCAAGTTTGGCGGCCAGGGCCGCAGTCGTGATGCGTTCCGCGCCGGGTTGTTCCAGCATGGAGGCCAGGGCCTGCAGGATTTGCACGCGACGCTCGCCCGGTTTGGGACGTTTTCGCTTCGGCGTGATGGCCTCGGCTGTGGTCAGTGTTTCGGCGGGGTTGGCGTCGGACATGGTGCGGTGCCGTAGCGTGAATTCATTCTCGCACAGTGACTTGACCGCCTTTTCGCGCAATGACGCCGCAGTGATCGCTTGGATTTGAGTCGCCCACGCCGCGCAATTGCACTGGCGCTTCTCTGCGGCGACTCAATGCGAACGAATCATGGTGCCAAACGCCTGGTCAGTCAGGATTTCGAGCAGCAGCGCGTGCGGCACCCGCCCATCGATGATGTGCACCGAATGAACGCCACTGCGCGCGGCATCGAGCGCGCAGCTGATCTTGGGCAGCATGCCGCCGCTCAAGGTGCCGTCGGCGAACAACGCGTCGATCTCGCGCGCCGTCAGGTCGGTCAGCAGGCGCCCGGACTTGTCGAGCACGCCCTCGGTGTTGGTCAACAACACCAGTTTCTCCGCTTGCAACACGATGGCCAGCTTGCCGGCGACGACATCGGCGTTGATGTTGTAGCTCTCGTTGTTCTGGCCGTAACCGAGCGGACTGATGACCGGGATGAAGGCGTCGTCCTGCAGCGCCTTGACCACGCTGGGATCGATCGCCACGATGTCGCCCACCTGCCCGACGTCATGCTCCTTGGCCGGGTCCTTGTTGTCGACCATCCTGAGTTTCTGCGCGCGAATCATGCCGCCGTCGCGCCCGGTCAGGCCGACCGCCTTGCCACCGGCCTGGTTGATCAGGCCGACGATGTCCTGCTGCACCTGGCCGGCCAGCACCCATTCCACCACCTCCATGGTCTCCGAGTCAGTGACGCGCATGCCCTGCACGAACTTGCCCTTCTTGCCCAGGCGTTTCAGCGCGGTCTCGATCTGCGGTCCGCCGCCATGCACCACCACCGGGTTCATGCCGACCAGCTTGAGCAGCACCACGTCCTCGGCAAACGCCGATTGCAGCGCCGGCTCGGTCATCGCATTGCCGCCGTACTTGATCACCAGGGTCTTGCCATGGAACTTGCGGATGTAGGGCAGCGCCTGCGCCAGGATTTCGGCCTTGTCCTGCGGCGAGATGGTGGAAGGGTGGGTCATTGGGAAAAGTTCGAATGGATGAGCCGGGTGGCAAATTGTGCCGCACTCTCTGATCGACATAAACTTACCCATTCAAGAGGACACGCGCCGACAGCCAGGGTCTTGCCATGAAACTTTCAGATGTAGAGTCTGGGCCAGGATCTCGGCCTTGTCGCGCGGGTCGATGGTGGAAGAGTGGGTCGTGGCAGATATGGATTGAATAAATTTCAAATCGCCAAATCAAGCCGCGCCCGTTTCCTTTTCAAAATCGCAGCTTTGGCTTTAGACTGTTTCATGGTGGTTGAGCTTTCTTGGCTTTGCGGTTGTAGATGTCGAAAACCCACATTCTGCGGGCCTCGACGGCTTCAACCACCAACCTTCAACCTTCAACTATGGGCGGGACATCGCCAATCGCTTGGACGCTGCCAACGTAGTCCTTCACCGCGTCAGCCGCAGCAAAATTAAGATGACAGGGTCATTCGCCTGCAACCTGATGAAACCTGCGTCATGAGCACGAACCAGAGGCCAGCGCCACGCATCGCAGCGGTTGTGGTGACGTTTAATGCCGATATTGACCGGCTACGTACGTTGCTAGAGGCCGCATCTCCTCAAGTCGAACACATCTACGTCGTTGACAACGGCGATGGCAAAGCGGTGAGGACACTGGTGGACGTGTGTGCAGGAACAACGCTTCTCGTCATGGGTCGTAATTTGGGCATCGCTGCTGCCCAAAACGCGGGGGCGCGGGCTGCCATGAAAGCAGGGGCAGAGTTCATCCTGCTGTTGGACCAAGACAGTGTGCCAGCGCCGGACATGGCGATCATCCTTTGGAATGCCTTTCGGCAACTGTCAGAAAAGGGCCATCAGATGGCCGCCGTGGGTCCCCGCGCACCGAGCCGTGAGGATCCGGGTACCTTTGTTATTTTCAGTTGGTTTCGTTACCGCAAAGTCGTCGCCCAAGCTGGCGAGTCCTGCATATTTTGCGACATGCTTATCGCCTCAGGCGTGTTGATTTCTGTTCAAGCCTTTTGCAACATTGGTCCGATGGACGAAGCGCTATTTATCGACAAAGTGGACACTGAGTGGTGTATCCGGGCTGCTTCGCGCGGGTACAAGCTTGCCGGCGTACCCGCGGCCGTATTGAGTCACAGCCTAGGCGAAAGCAGTCTAAGGGTGTGGTGGGGAGGCTGGAAACATGTCGCGACGCATCGGCCGTTTCGCTACTATTACATCGTTCGCAATAGTGCCTTATTGACACGGCGGCACTACGTCGGCTGGCGCTGGCGCACGGCTGACTTCAAGCAGACCGTACAGATTCTGGTCTTCTTTGGCATATTCTCTCCAGTACGCTGGCAAATCCTGCATATGGTGGTTCGCGGTTTCTGGGCGGGCCTCCAGGGTCGTGGCGGGCCCATGCCGGGAACGTGGTAAGGAGTTGGTGGCAGAGGAAAGGGTGATGATCAGATTTCGAATGCGGGGAAAGGCAATGGTCTGTTAAGGGAAGTAGTGTGCACACTTCTCGTTGAATCGTACGACACTGGCGTTGGCCTCAGCCTCTTGGTGCTTGAGGTGGTGTAGAAGTAGCGGCTGCGTAGCGCGCGCATGTTCGATGTCATCGAACCCATAGGCCAAGCCATAGCGGTCGGTTGGGTCCGGGTACCAGGAATCAACTGATACACCTTGATCAGGCACAACCACCGAAGTGCGACCGCACAGTGCCGCATAAACAGAATACATCGTATAGGTGTCGTAGGACACACAGATCTGGACGCGGTTAAGTAGTTTTTAATATCTTCGTCCGAAAATGAGCTGTCCTGATCCATGGTTAATACCCAACTAGCCCCAAGTTCAGCTGCTCGTCGATAGCCAATATTCATTGCCGTAGCAATACCCCTATTTTTACCGAGTGAAATATATTCCACGCCACTCATTCCAATGACGAGGTGCGAGTTATCCATTGATTAATTATCGACGATGACAGTCTTGCATACATATTTTAAATAACTCCGGATATTTTCAAGCATGACTTCATCAGGATGGAACCAGATAACAACAGCGACAACTTTCATATGCATTTAATTGTAATTCTCCGAAACATGGATCATTACGGGGTCTAGATATTAATCGACTTCAACCGTTGGCTTCTTCATAGCTAATGAAATGTAATTAGAATTTGCTGTGTTTTGCTGAATCAATTTAAAGTTAAAGTGCTCTAACATTAATTTTATAAGTTGTATGTCAAATACATGGTGATGCAAGCAACGATTATTGAAATTGTCGAGACTTCTGGCTTTGAATTCTTCCAGATTGCCAGCCGCCGTATCTCTTGCAAGATCATGCATGTCAAGTATTTCTTCCAGGTGCGTTAGATCATGCTCTGTCGTTTGATTGTTATAATCTTCAAGAAGATGCTCAAATTTCGTGACCGGCCGCCTGTGGTCAAAGTTTTCATCCTTTTTTGGTAAAACCAGAAGAAGATGGCCCCCAGGCTTTATTACCCTTTGCCACTCCTCCATGGCTTTTAATGGATTAGCGAGATGCTCAAGACAATTCGACGAGAGTATAAAGTCGTAAGTCGATGATTTTATTTGAAATAGATCCGAACCCTCCGAGATAAATTGAAGACCTTTTTTATTTTTGAAATAATTAAAATCGCCGCCAGCTTGAAGCTTTCCTTCCCAAACGGTGCTTGTTGAAAAATTGACCCCGTCAAGATTTTTTATTTTTTGATATATTGGTAAGGCAGTCTTGAATAAGTTACTTGGTCCGCCAATCTCCACTCCGGACTTGTTTTTTAGAACGGCCTCATACACGGTATGGTCAGAGATCCTTTTGCCTATATATCTGAGTGAGCGAATTTCCTCCAATATTGATTCAGGCAATATGCCTTTTATCAAGAGTTTGATACTTTTTTGGCTCAAAGTTTTTCTCCGTTGGTGCCACGAGCGTTGGTTCAGCTAAATATGCATTTCTTAGGGTTTCCGAAATTTGACTTATTGCTCTCGGTAGCTCTACGCAAAAATGTCGCACTGGTTGTCAAAAGGGATCTGGTCATCACATCGTTTTCTTCGCGATCATCGTTACTATCTCTCCTGATGCTGGGAACGCTATCTCTGTCATTCTGCAAATTAGTACCGACAACTTTTGTTTCCAGGTGAGCTGAATCGGTTGATATGGGGATGCGCCATTAGCTATCGAATAACTCGCTTCAAACATTGCGCGCACAGCACTTGGGCCTGCTATGGTTTTAACCGTTGTAAACCCTGCTTTAGAAAACGTGTCCTTTAAAGAAGCTGCATTGAAAAGAACAAGATGGCGTGGGGTTTCAACCCCGCGCCAGTGCTCACCAAACTTTAAACTTCCGGTACTGTTTATATTCGGCGTTTCGAGCCACAAGGAACCTCCCGGTTTTAGAAGTTCAAAACATTTTTTGATCGTCGCTGACGGGTCGTGCAGATGTTCGATCACATGACACAGCGTGATTACGTCAAACAACTCCTTTTCATCGCCAAATCGTTCAACTCCACCTTGGTACGCGGCAAGCCCGTTTCTAATAGACTCTTCTATTGCCGCTGGATCGGGATCTACTCCTACGACATCCCAACCGCACGAACTGGCAAGCTTTAAAAACGCACCACTGCCACTTCCCACATCAAGCAATCTGCGCGCCGTTTCATGTGGCCTCGGCAAATGCCTGTATTCACGATCAATTCGTCGGCGCATCCCAGGAACTAGGAATGCTGCAACTATACCCAGCCCGCTAGCTGGTATAGCACTTGAAGAATATCGCCACCTGGTATATCCGTTAACTAGCTGACGCCTAAATCGACGCAAGAGGCCCAACTCGTCGTAATTTAGTTTTGTCCCGTCAGTAGTGTGGGTGTAGTAGCCTTCATATGCCCGACCAATTGAGGGTAAAGTCGGACGCGGATCAAGATAGGCACTGGCGCACTGTTTACAGCGCTGCAACGTCCAGCTCCCAGGGGCAACAAAAAAGACGTTATCGATCAAGCCTTCGTGAAGCAGGTCGCGTGCGGCACTGCCGCAGACCGGGCAGTTAGGTACTCGTTCCAGATCGCTGGCAGGCCATGGCTTGGTCCAAGGTTGATCAAACGCGTCGGTGGAGATAACTGGATTGATTGAGCTCAACATGACCTCATATCGCTATTAAGGTTTTCACCTTGTCAGTCATGCGGGCAGCCAGCGAACGCACCGCCGCTGGTGCACTTCGCCACGACCAAATCAATGACGCGAACAACAAGCCCACGGCCAATGCCCACCATATTGGTGTGCCAGCCCTGAAGGCAACTGCAACCCCTAAACCAACAAGCAACAGAAGCAGCGGCGCAAAAAGCACGACCGAGCCAGCCCTGAGTGTTCCAGCAAACAACAGCAAAAGCACACAGTCGGCAAAGGCACGCAGGCCAAACACAAAAGCTGCACCGGGCAGCCCCCAAAGGTGCAGCCCAACATAAAGCAGGGCTAGGTAGGGGATTAATTCGGCCACATGACATTTGGCAACTATGTCAGGCCGGCCTGCGGCCTGTAGTTGGGCATAGGGCACACGTGCAAACGAATTGATCCAAAAGCCCAGCAAAAGAATCTGGCCTGTCAGACCGGCGCGCGCGGCAAATTCGGGGTTTAACCACCAGCGCAGGAAGGGCTCAATCAGCAAGACGCCCACCACCATCAGCGGAGTCATCACCACGGCCAGTGACCGAATGGCCGTGCCTGCGAGTTGCCGCGCTTCAGCCGCACCTGATGCTGCCAGACGGGGAAACAGCGCGGACGACAAGGCACCAGGCAACATGGCAGAGCGCTCGGCCAACTGGAATGGCACGGTGTAGTAAGTCACGGCCTTGGCCCCCAGCGTCGCGCCAATCACAAAGCGATCCAGTATCACCATCATGGGCCCGACCAGCGAGGTGACGGTGACCCAACCTCCAAACTGCAGCAGGCTCTTGGCCTGTGTGCGTGAGATTGTGCGTACCTGACCTTGAAATACATGCACGCGGCAACGCCAGAAAAGAGTGCTCAGCGTCACGATCCGGGCCAATATGACGGACGGCAACAGCCACGCCAGATCGGGCCCATGCAGCCAGACCACGGAAAGCGGGACGAGCTGAATCAACACCGCACTGGCCACTGAAATAATGTTGAGCTCAAGAAACTGTGCACGCCCCTGCAGTGCACCGGTGAGCACGCCCGATAGCGTGGCCAGCGGCACGGCCAATACCAACCAGGGAATGACCGCGGCAAGCTCGGGCCGCAGGGCTTCATCAACCGAAAAACCCTTGCCAAAAAAGTAGATGGCCACAGGCCAGATGGCAAGCCCACCGATAACGCCCAAGCCACTGTTCATGGCCAGAGCGGTCCAAAACGTTTCAGCGCGCTGTCGCGGGCTACCGTCGCCTAACGCCGCAATACGCTGGGCCGTGGCCGCTCCAAGGCCGAGATCGAACAGCCCGAAATACCCTAACAACAGCCACGCTATGGCAAGCACGCCATAGCGTGCATCACCGATCAGGCCGATATAAAGCGGGATGGTGACAAGAGACAAGCCCAGCGGCAGCAACGCACCAGCGAGGTTGTAGGCGGTGTGTTTGCGAATGCTCAAAGAGTCACCAATAGGGATGTCGAAATGCTGAAAAAAACATCCCTGTCCTGCCACTTGCTTTGCCAGATCTTCTCTAGGTAGGGAATAAATTCTTCCAGCGGCGGCATGCTTGGCTGGGTGACAAAGAGCGGCTGTTGTAGGGTCATCTGTGGTCCAAATGAGTTCACCTTGGGAAGCGCATACCACTCAGAATGCAAGTCAGTATCGCCCAATCAAACCTTCCAACAAACCCCGGGAGATCCCCCCGAGTTTGCGCAACTTGTCATCCTCGACAACGACAATGCCGAGAGCCTCATATACAAGCATCAACACGCCGAAAATGAGGAAAGATGGAAACTGCAGAATATTATGCTTGGCCAACAACAAGGTATTGCATGCAATCATTCTGCGTCGCTCGGCGCTATGCCCGCCCGACTGCAGCGTCCAACCGAGCAGATGGTACTTCTTTCTCTTGCCAATTGAGTGCACAAAGGTGATTCCTGGATTCAGGATCAGCTTGAGTCCTAGTGCAGCGGCTCGCAGGCAGTAGTCGGTATCCACGCGATCCACTCTTAGGCGGGTGTTGTAGCCGCCGATCCGTCTAATGGCAGACAGGTTCCACAATGACATGGAATTGATCAAGAAGGAAACCTCAGTCGGCTCTGAAATGTCTCGTGGCAATACCTTGTACGTAAAACGCTTGAGTTGAACGTTCGCGGCTCTCAACCCAGTCTCTTTCTCGATAGACGCCGGTGCCACTGCAGCAACGTCGGCGCGCGCCGCCGCCATGCGTGTGTCGACTGATGTTAGGAAAGCGTCGACAGTTCGCGTCTCTGTGTCGTCGTCAATAAACAGGATGTGCGTGGCATCGGTCAAGTTTCTTTCTACGTAAGCGATGGCTGCGTTGTAGGCGCCTGCCAATGCGTCCACGTTCGCATTGCGGATGATGGATATTTGTGCGGTGCCTGTCAGCTTCGTTAGCAGTGGATGCCCGTTGACGGCGTTGTCAACGATGATCAGGTGATACAGGCAAGACAGTAGGTCTACCAGGCCATCCAACGGATCACGCTCAACATCAAACGCAACCAGCACGCCAACAACGCAGATCTCAGGTATCTGGTTGGAGTGCTTTCTGCTTTCGTCTTGGACGGATTCCATCGGACTCACAAAGTAGGTTGCATTGCGCGGATATTATTGAGGAATGATGGGTCTTGATCACAAAAATCCTTGCCAAGCTTAGGGTTGAGGGCTTCTTCGGCCTGCTCGACACTGTATTCTGTCGAATCTTTTCTTGTCGCTTTTCCGGCTTGACGCAACTCAAGTTTGCGGCGCCGCTTCCGACGGCTAGACTGAGGCCATTCACTCAGGCGTCGGCGTGATCACTGTTTCGATCGTCAGTCATGGTCACGCAGGCCATGTTTCAAAGCTCCTGGCAGACCTTGGGCGTTGCTCCATGCAATTGACGATCATTGTCACCGTCAACATTCCGGATTCCGACATTTCGATTCCGGAATCGCTGGTCGGGCGCATCCAGTGGCGTTTCAACGACCGCCCCAGAGGCTTCGCCGCGAACCATAACGCGGCATTCAAGTTCTGTGACACATCGCTGTTTGCTGTGCTGAACCCGGATTTACGCTGGACCGTCAATCCATTTCCGTTGCTGCTTCCGCTCTTTTCTGACCCGCAGACCGGGCTGATTGCGCCAGCCGTGTTGGACCGCGAGGGCCAGCTCGAAGACAGCATCAGATATTTCCCGACATTGACCGGGCTGATCTCCAAATTTCTTGGGCGAAGCGACGGTCGATACCATTTTTCGCTGCAGGACAAGCCGTTCCCGGTAGATTGGGTCGCGGGCATGTTCATGCTTTTTCGATCAAGCGCGTTCGCTGCCACCCGGGGATTTGACGAGGGGTTTTTTCTCTATTACGAAGATGTCGATATCTGCGCCAGGTTCTGGAAAGCCGGCCACAAAGTGCTGGCCTGCCCAGCGGTCCACGTCACGCACGACGCGCGTCGCGCAAGCCATCGCGAGCCGCAGCATTTCCGCTGGCACGCCTCCAGCATGGCGCGCTACTTCGTCAAGCACGGGTTGCGCGAGCCGCGAACATCCCAGGTACGGTCGTGACCGGGTCGCCTGCCATTGGACGGGTTCTTCTCACCGGCGCCAACGGCTTCATCGGACGTGCGCTCGGGAAGGCGCTGATCCAGCACAACTGGCAGGTGCGCGAGGTGATGCGCTCGGCCGCGGGCCTGTCCGAAAGCCATTCAGATGTGGTCGTCAAGACACTGCATCCCGGCACGGATTGGAGGCCGGCCCTTGAAGGTTGCAGCGCCGTCATCCATCTTGCGGCGCTGGTTCATGTGCGGCCCGAGCGGGGCGTTGACTCGTCCGAGAACTTCCGTCTGATCAATACCGCAGCAACTTTGACTCTCGCGCAACAGGCGGCTGAACTTGGAATCAAGCGGTTCCTCTTTACCAGCAGCGCAAAGGTCACGGGCGAATCGAGCGGTTCAAGGCCGTTTCGTGAGGACGATCCGCCCCACCCGGAAGACGCCTACGCAATCTCCAAATGGGAGGCAGAAGTCGGCCTGCGCCGAATTGCGCAGGAAACTGGACTTCGGGTCACCATCGTGCGGCCGCCGCTGGTTTACGGGCCGGGTGTCGGCGCAAACTTCCTCCGCCTGCTGCGTTGGGTCAGCAGAGGAATCCCGTTGCCGCTGGCGTCGGTCAAGAACAGACGTAGCCTTGTCTTTCTTGGCAATCTTGCCGACGCCCTGTTGAACTGCCTGCAACAGGAAGCCGCAAGCGGCAAGACATTTTTCGTCAGCGACATTGAGACGTTTTCCACGCCTGAGTTGATCGAAGCGCTGGCCACGGCCATGGGCAGGGCACCCGGCCTGTGGTCTTGCCCACCGTCATGGCTCGGCATCGGCGCAAACCTGCTCGGGTTGGGCCCCGAGATGGCTCGTCTCACCCGATCTCTCGAAGTGGACAGTTCATCGATCCGCACAGCATTGGGGTGGAAGCCGCCGTACAGTGCCTCAAGTGGCCTGGCGCGAACGGTCGAGTGGTTCCGCCAGGCCCACCCGAGCGAAACACGGTCACCGTCAGGATGAAACGAAGTTTTGACATCTTGCTTGCTTTAGCCGCAGCCGTTGTGTTCGCGCTTC
Organism: Burkholderiaceae bacterium; assembly: GCA_038901875.1. Lineage (GTDB taxonomy): Bacteria > Pseudomonadota > Gammaproteobacteria > Burkholderiales > Burkholderiaceae_C > JBCKPE01. Next base: position 16,085 of record JBCKPE010000003.1, on the reverse strand, counting down.
CGATGCTGCTGCTGGCCCTTGCTGTGCGCCTGAGCTCGCGCGGGCCGGCGCTCCACTGGTCGGACCGGGTCGGACAACATAGCCGGCTTTTTCGCATGCCCAAGTTTCGAACCATGAAGATCGATACACCTGCCGTGGCGACGCACCTGCTGCCCGATCCAAAGGCGCACCTAACGCCCATCGGCGCCTTCCTGCGCAAGACCAGCCTGGACGAACTGCCACAGCTCTGGAGCATTCTCAAGGGCGACATGAGTCTGGTGGGTCCGCGTCCGGCGCTGTTCAATCAGCATGACCTGATTGCCTTGCGCGCGCAGCATGGCGTCGATGCCCTGGTCCCGGGACTGACCGGATGGGCCCAGGTCAATGGCAGGGATGATCTGCCCATTCCGCAAAAGGTTGCGCTGGATCGAGAATACCTTCTGCAGCGATCTTTTCTCTTCGACCTTCGCATCCTCGGATTGACTGCGCTTCGCGTTGTTCGAGGCGACGGGGTTTCCCATTGACCGATTCATCGCCCAACAGCCAGATGTTGCGAACCCTGCTGCTGAATCAGTCGCGCCGCGTCAAACAGGCGCTGGTGATGCTGTTTGACGGCGCGCTGTCGCTGTTCGCCGTCTGGATCGCCTTTTCCCTGCGCCTCGACGAGTTGCATTTCCCCTCGGGCTTTCAATGGTGGGCCTATGCCCTGGCACCGGCCCTGGCGCTGCCGCTGTTCATCATGTCCGGGCTGTACCGGGCGATCCTGCGCTACACCGGAATTGCGGTCCTGCGCACCCTTGGGAAGGCCGTTCTGCTGTATGCGGCCGCCTATTTCGGAGTGTTGCTCGTCATGGCCTGGCCGCTGGTTCCCAGGTCCGCCGGTCTGCTGCAGCCACTGGTGTTGTTCCTGCTGGTTTCCACCAGCAGGATCATGGCCCGCGAGTGGTTCATCAACCAACCGCGCTCGGCGCCGGCACAGCGAAGGGTCAGCCGGCTGCTGATTTACGGCGCCGGATCGGCCGGTGCGCAGTTGGCCAATGCCATCTCGGCGTCGCGCGAGTTCGTCCTGCTCGGCTTTATCGACGACAACCCGAGCCTGCACGGCCTAAGCGTGAATGGCGTCCGGGTCTACCCACCCGATGCCCTGCCGGGGTTGGTCAATGCAGCCGGCGCTACCGATTTGGTGCTGGCGCTGCCGTCGGCCAGCCGGGCCCGGCGCAACCGGATCATCGAGGACCTGCGCGACCTGCCGGTGCATGTTCGCTCCATGCCGGGGCTTTCCGACCTGGCCCAGGGACGGATCGCGCTGGCCGATCTTCCGGCGCTCGATCCGGATGACCTGCTGGGGCGCGAACCGGCACCGGCAATGAGCGAACTGCTTAGCGAAAGCCTTCGCGGCAAGCGGGTTCTGGTCACAGGGGCTGGCGGCAGCATCGGCAGCGAACTGTGCAGGCAGATCCTGAAGGAAGAGCCGCAACGGTTGGTCCTGCTGGAAAACAACGAGTACGCCCTGTACCGGATTCATCAGGAACTGCTGGAGTCCTGCCGGCATCTGGGCAAGGTGGTTGCGCTGGACGCAGTGCTGGCCGATGTGCGGGACCGGGGCCGGATGCAGCAGGTCTGCCATGTGTATCAGCCCCAGGTGCTGTATCACGCCGCCGCCTACAAACATGTCCCGCTGGTCGAGAGCAACCCCATCGAGGGGGTTGCCAACAATACCCTGGGAACGCTGAGCGTGGCCCAGGCGGCTATTGCCGCAGGGGTCGAGCGCTTTGTGCTGATCTCAAGCGACAAGGCAGTGCGCCCGACCAATGTCATGGGGGCCAGCAAGCGGTTTGCTGAGCTGGTGCTTCAGGCCTTGGCGGCGACGCCGGCCATGCCGATGTCGGACGACGCGGCTTCGAACCCGACATCGGGGCGAACGCGCACCTGTTTTGCCATGGTCCGCTTTGGCAACGTGCTCGCCAGCAGTGGCAGTGTCGTCCCGCTGTTTCGCCGCCAGATTGAATTGGGCGGCCCGCTCACCCTGACGCACCCCGAGGTGACCCGCTATTTCATGACCATTCACGAGGCTGCGCAACTGGTGCTGCAGGCCGGCGCCATGGCCGAGGGTGGCGAGGTTTTTGTGCTGGACATGGGACAGCCAGTACGAATCATGGACCTGGCGCAGCGCATGATTCGGCTCTCGGGCCTCACCGTGAAAGATCAGTCCCGGCCAGACGGTGACATTGCCATCGAGATCATTGGTCTGCGTCCCGGCGAAAAACTCCATGAGGAGCTGCTGCTTGGCAACAACCCACAGGCAACGCGGCACCCCCGCATCCAGATGGCGATGGAGGGTCGCGTCCCCTGGACTGAACTGGAGCAGGATCTGCAGGAAATGCGGGCCGCTGTAAGGAATCAGGATGAGCCTACCCTGCAAAGGCTGCTGCAGAAAAGAGTTCAGGGCTATAGCGCGAGCAGGCCGGCCTCCGATCCGCCACCCAACTCTCATCAAGATCCGATCAGACCCGGCTGAGCGGATCGAACCAGGGAAAGGCCTGGCGCAATGTCGGTGCGGCTGCGTCCTTGGTTGAAACCGTGGGCGAGACCGATACCGGCCATTCGATTCCGATGTCGGGATCGTTCCAGGCGATGCAGCGCTCCTGTTGCGGCGCGTAGTAGTCGCTGGTCTTGTAGAGAAAATCTGCCGCTTCACTCAGGACCAGAAAGCCATGGGCGAATCCCGCCGGGATCCATAGCTGGTGATGATTGGACTCCGACAATTCGTGACCGACCCAGCGCCCGAAGTCTGCGGAGGCCCTGCGCAGATCGACCGCAACGTCAAAGACTGCCCCCCGCACGACACGCACCAGCTTGCCCTGGGGCTGCTCCTGCTGATAGTGCAGGCCACGCAACACACCCTTGGCCGAGCGGCTGTGATTGTCCTGGACAAAGTCTAGGTCCAGCCCGGTCTGCTGCCGGAAGTCACGCCGGTTGAAACTCTCAAGAAAAAATCCCCGGGCATCGCCATGCACCGTGGGCTCGATTAGCAGGACGTCGGTCAGTCTGCTTGGAGTGACTTTCATGGTCACTTTCCTTCCTTTAGCAGGCGCATCAGGTACTGCCCATAGCCGCTCTTGGCCAGCGGCTGCGCCAAGCGCTCAAGCTGGGCATCGTTTATCAGGCCATTGCGCCACGCTACCTCCTCGGGGCAGGCAATCTTTAATCCCTGCCGATGCTCCAGCGTGGCGATGAACTGGCTGGCTTCGAGCAGGCTGTCGTGAGTGCCGGTGTCGAGCCAGGCGTAACCGCGGGTAAGAATCTTCACGTTCAATTGCCCGCGTTCCAGGTAGGCCTGGTTCACGGCGGTAATTTCCAGTTCGCCGCGTTGGCTCGGGCGTATTGCGCGTGCAATGTTGACCACCTGCGAGTCATAAAAGTAGAGGCCGGTCACCGCATAGTTGCTTTTCGGCTGGGCCGGCTTTTCCTCGATGCTGATGGCGTGGCCTTTGGCGTCAAAGGCGACCACACCGTAGCGCTGCGGTTCCAGCACATGGTAGGCAAACACCGTGGCGCCCTCGACTTGCGCGTCAGCCGCCGCCAGCAGCGGAGCGAAATCATGGCCGTAGAAAAGATTGTCGCCAAGCACCAGCGCGCTGGGTGCGCCGGCGACGAAATCGGCGCCGATGATGAAGGCCTGGGCCAGTCCTTCCGGTCGCGGCTGCACCGCGTAGGACAGTTCGATGCCCCATTGCCGGCCGTCGCCAAGAAGAGTCTGAAACAGCGGCGTGTCCTGCGGCGTGCTGATGACCAGAATCTCGCGAATCCCGGCCAGCATCAGCGTGCACAGGGGGTAGTAGATCATCGGCTTGTCGTAAACCGGCAGCAGTTGCTTGCTGATGGCAAGGGTGGCCGGGTGCAGGCGCGTCCCGGAGCCCCCGGCGAGGATGATGCCTTTGCGTCTTGTCATGAATTTGCCTTGTTCAGCGTTTCAGCCAGCATACGTGCAACACCAAGCTGCCAGGGCGGAAGATGAAGCCCGAAAGTGCGCCGCAGTTTCGTGCTGTCCATGCGGGAATTCAGGGGCCTTGGCGCGGCGCTGGGAAAGGCGCTGCTGGGAACCCCCTGCAGCATGGCCGCCCTGGTCTTCAGTGCAACACCGGAGCGCTCGGCGGCGTCCAGCACATACCGCGCGTAGCCCAGCCAGGAGGTCTCTCCGCCGGCGCTGAGGTGGTACAGGCCCGCGAGTTCGGGATTGACCGCCACCTTGCCGGCAATGTGCGCGGTGACGTCGGCAATCAGATCGGCGCCTGTCGGTGCGCCCACTTGATCGTCGACCACCTTCATTTCGTCGCGTTCGCCGGCAAGCCGCAGCATGGTGCGGGCGAAGTTGCCGCCGCGGCTGGCATAGACCCAGCTGGTACGCAGCAGCACATGCCGCTTGCACAGGTCCTGCACCAGCCGCTCACCCTCCAGTTTGGTGGCACCGTACCAGTTCAGCGGATCCGGTGCATCCTGCTCGGTCCAGGCCTTGCTGCCCGAGCCGTTGAAGACGTAGTCGGTCGAGTAATGTATGAGCCAGGCGCCGCAGCGCCGGGCCTCTTCTGCCAGAACGCCCACGGCCAGCGCATTGACCTCGCGCGCAAGCTCGCGCTCGGACTCCGCGCGGTCCACCGCGGTGTAGGCCGCCGCATTGACGATGAGGTCGGGCCCAAGCTGCCGTATCGTCTCGACGATTCCGGCATGGTCAACCAAGTCGCCGCAGGGTTCGCGGTCGCTTCGCGACAGCGCGGTAACTTCACCCAGCACCGACAAACTGCGCTGAAGCTCCCAGCCAAGCTGACCGTCACTGCCAAAGAGCAGGACCTTCATGGCTGGTCGTCCCCGACACGTTGCGCGTACTGCGTGTCGATCCAGTTTTTATAGCTGCCGTTCTGCACATGTTCAACCCATTGCGGATGCGCCAGATACCACTGAATGGTCTTGCGGATTCCCGAAGCGAAGGTCTCCTGCGGCCGCCAACCGAGTTCACGCTCGATCTTGCGCGCATCGATCGCGTAACGCCGATCGTGCCCTGGTCGGTCGGTGACAAACTTTATTTGTTCGGCGTAGGGCTGCCCATCGGCTCGCGGTCGCAGCTCGTCGAGCAGGGCACAGACCGAGCGGACGATATCGATGTTGGGCATTTCATTCCAGCCGCCGATGTTGTAGCTTTCACCGGGACGCCCGGATTGCAGGACGCGCCGAATCGCACTGCAATGGTCATTCACATAGAGCCAGTCACGCACCTGTTGCCCGTCGCCATAGACCGGCAGTGATCGACCCGCAAGCGCGTTCACGATGGTCAGCGGAATCAATTTCTCTGGGAAATGGTAGGGACCGTAATTATTGGAACAGTGGGTGGTAAGCGTGGGTAGGCCGTAGGTGTGGAAGTAGGCTCGCACCAGGTGGTCGCTGGCCGCCTTACTGGCCGAGTAGGGGCTGTTCGGAGCGTAGGGGTGACTCTCGCTGAATGGTGCCGCGTCGGGGGCGAGGGATCCAAATACCTCATCGGTGGAAACGTGCAGAAATCGAAACTCATCCCGGGCGCTTTCGGAAAGCGTCGACAGGAAACCGCGCACCGCCTCGAGCAACCTGAAGGTTCCGACCACATTGGTGTCAATAAAGGCTGCCGGTCCGCTGATGGACCGATCCACATGGCTCTCGGCGGCAAGATGGATGACCGCACGTGGTCGATGCTGTTGAAAGAGGCCTTCGAGCAGCTGTGCGTCGCCGATGTCGCCGTGCACGAAGATATGCCGCGGGTCGTGAGCAATCGCCTGCAGCGATTCAAGGTTTCCGGCGTAGGTCAGCTTGTCCAGGTTGATAACCGGTTCCCCCCCAGAGGCCAACCAGCCAAACACGAAGTTGGCGCCGACGAATCCAGCCCCGCCAGTAACCAATATCATTTTGGTGCCCGGGACAATAGTTTACGGACCGAGTATCCAACCCACTCCACGAGACTCAGAGATGGCGAATCTAATAATCCAATGACATACTTCATGCTACTATCCAAGTAATCTTTTCAACTTCCCTTAAGGAGCCATCATGGATACTGCATCAGAAATTCAAACTCAGATTGAGCGCGCCGAGGCACAGATACGGGAGCTGCGCGAGAAATTGCTGAGCCAAAAGACCGAAGAACGCCGTGCAGCCATTGCCGAAGTCAAGAAACTAATCAAGACCCATGCCTTGAGCGCCGCCGATGTCGGATTATCGTCGAGCCGCTCGAAAAAGGCCAAAGCCGGCAGTTCACCCAAGCTTGGCGTCAAGGTTGCACCCAAGTACCGGGATCCGGCGACCGGCAATACCTGGACCGGTCGCGGCAAGACGCCGAACTGGCTGGCTGCGAAGCTGGCTGCAGGTCAGTCAAAGGGCGATTTCGCGGTTTAGAGGTGCCGGCGGCGGGCGCCTAGAAGTGAATCCCGCGCATCATCTGCTGCATGGCGACGGCCTCGGCAGAGAGTTGCGGCCTGCCACCCTTGTCCCCTTTCGCAGCGCCGCTGTCAGGAAACATTCGAAAGGTGGTGTTCATGACGATTTGCGCCACGCGCGGCGCCAATGCGTGCAGAACTTCGCCGGCAATCCCCAGCCTGGTCGCGATGCGCACCGGTTTACCGATGCAGGCCTGCGCGATCAAATCGGCGGCCTCTTCGGGCAACAGCGTCGGCACGTTGTTGTAGATTTACGTCGGCGCAATCATCGGCGTTCGAACCAGGGGCAAATTGATGGTGCTGAAGCTGACGCCCCGATCGGCAAACTCGCTCGAGGCGCAACGGGTCCAGGCGTCAAGCGCCGCCTTGCTGGCGACGTAGGCCGAGAAACGCGGCGCGTTGGTCAGCACGCCGATGGAACTGATGTTCACCACATGGCCGCGCCGCCTCTTCACCATGCCGGGCAACAGGCCCATGGTGACGCGCAGGCAGCCAAAGTAGTTCAATTGCATGGTGCGCTCGAAGTCGTGGAAGCGGTCGTAACTCGACTTGATGGCGCGTCGGATTGAGCGTCCGGCGTTGTTGATTGGAAAATCAACGCCCCCGTGCTCATCGTTGACGGCGCGGGCCGCTCCGCGCGAATCAGCCAGGCCCCAGTACTGCCGCAGTTCACCGAGCTTGGATTCGCTTCCTTTCCTGAGCAGAAAGTGAACCACTGCACCCTTGCGCGCCAACAAAGTCCGAACCAGTCGCTTGCCGATGAATCCGGTGGCTCCGGTCACAAAATACCGCATGCTCATGTCTCCTGGAGAGTCGGCTTGATTGTGCACAAAACCGCCTGACAACCTGCTACCGTTCAGGCTCGACAGCGTTTTGGATCGGGCCCACGAGCGATTCGGGCTGGGCCGCTTTAGGAACAAGCGCCTAATTCTCGCGAGGCGTTAGCGCATAGAGTCGGACCACGGTGCAGGCATTTTCCAGGGCCAGGCATTTTCATCAACCCTTTAGGAGTACTTCATGGTCAAGAAAATTAGCAAACGCAGCAGCGAAGCCTCGGTCGGGTCCGAGTTCGGTTCCGAGTTCACCGGAACCATCAAGGAATCGGCACGGCAGATCTGGCTGGCCGGACTTGGCGCCTTTTCCAAGGCGCAGTCCGAGGGCGGCAAGGTGTTTAAAGCGCTGGTCAAGCAAGGTTCGGAACTGCAGCGCAAGACCCAGTCTGCCGCGGAGGAGAAACTGTCCGAAGCGAGCGTCCGCATGACCAGCATGGCCAATGAAATTTCATCCAAGGCGTCAGGCCAATGGGACAAGCTGGAAAACATTTTTGAAGACCGCGTTGCCAAGGCACTCAACAAACTTGGTGTGCCTTCGGCCAAGGACATCAGCGAGCTGACGGCACGCATCGACGAGCTGAACCGAGCCGTGCAAAAACTTCCGGCGAAGCCGGCCCTGCGCAGCCGCAGCGCGAAACCCGCTGCGCCGGCAACGTCCAGGACTGCCGCCAGGCGGGCGCCGCGCAAGCCGGCCTGATCCCAGAACCCATTCCCATGGCGAAAAAGGCGCCGCGCCGCACTGCCGAGCGAATCCTTGAGGCCACGCTTGGACTGTTCAACCGCTTTGGCGAACCCAACGTCTCGACCACGCTGATCTCCGCCGAGCTCAACATCAGCCCGGGGAACCTGTACTACCACTACCCGGCCAAGGACGCGCTGATCAACAAACTGCTTGATCGCTACGAGGGCCGGCTCCATGAGCTGCTGAATGCCAGCGACGGAGTGCGTGATGTGGAACAGGCGTGGTTTTTCCTGCATTCCCTGTTTGAACTGATCTGGCAGTACCGCTTCCTGTACCGTGACCTGAACGACTTGCTGAGCAAGAACCGGCGCCTGGAGACGCATTTTCAGGCGATCCTGAAGAACAAGACTCGCTCGGTACGGGTCCTGCTTGACAGCATGAGTCGCGCCGGCGCCGTGCAAATCGATGCCAGCGAAATCGAAGGCACAGCCACCAGCATGGTGGTGCTATTGACCTATTGGTTCAGCTTTGAGTACGTTCGAGATCCGCGTCATGCGCTGGAGGAAGAGAACGCCCAGTTCGCCCTGATGCGTGGCGCGCATCACCTGCTGAGCCTGCTGCTTCCCTACCTGGAGCAGGGCCAGAGGAGGCACCTGCGCGAGTTGATCAGCGCCTACCTCGCCAGGCCGGCCGTTCGCACGCCCGTTGCGGCGCGGGCCACATCACTCAGCCCCAGGGAAGCATCAGCGTGATCAGCGAAAGTTTCTCGAATTCCGGCTCGAATTCGTCGATGATCCTTTTCGGGTCCGGGCAAAGGGTCGCATCGGTGATGACACCGAACTGCACGCCACCGGCGTAGCTCAATATCGATACGCCCAGGCCGACATCGCCCGACTGTGGAACCCAGAACAGAAGTTGGTCGACGCTGGCGCCACACAGCGCCATCTTCGCGCCGGGGCCAGGCACATTGGTCATCACCGCAGTGGTCTTCCTGCCGAACAGATTGAGCAGGGCGTCCTGCGCCTTGCCAGGCGAGCGGAACTTGAGTTTCTCCCGCACGACATGGCGCTTGATGTCAAACGCTTCGTCGTCGACCCAGGTTGCGCCGCTCGCGTCCTCGATCACCCGCTGGCCGAAACGCCGAAACTTCAGCAGGCGTTCCTGCACCCTTTGACAAAGCGTCTCGTAGTCAACGCTCGGCTGCAGCAGCCAGACGCCAGTGATCATCATCAGGTTGGCCTCGCCGTCCATGCGCAACCAGGCGGTATCGACCTTGCTCATGCGTTCGCCCCGCAGGCGCGGCGTCACGCTGTCCACGACCGGAGGCCTGACGTCATGTTTGCTGATTCTTGTGACCATCGACTCTCCGGGCAGCCCGCGCAAGAAAGGCGGATCGGCATTGGGGCAACTATCCCATTTTGCGGTCAATACCGCGCTTAAGATTGGACGCCAACTGTCAGGCAAATTTCTTTCACAGCGATTGGAGACACGATGTCCGACCTCAAGTCCCGTTTCGAAGCAGCCGTAGCCAACTCGAAGAACCTCGCCGAGCGCCCTGACAACAACACGCTGCTCAAGCTGTATGCCCTTTACAAGCAGGGCAGCTTGGGTGACAACGGTGAGAAGAAACCCGGCTTCGGCGACATGGTCGGCCGGGCAAAGTGGGATGCCTGGAACGGCGTCAAGGGCCTGTCCAGGGACGAAGCCATGCAGCAATACGTCGATCTGATTGAGTCACTGAGCTAAGGGCCTGTTCCACAATAACTTGCACATTTGACGCGCTGGACTTGGGCGCGCTGCGTCGTTGCGAATCGCTTGTGTGGCTCGCCACACGGCGCGCTCCGCGCCTAGCATCGCATCCCAATCCAGCGGCCAACTGCACAAGTTATTTCGTCACAGGCCCTAAGGCCTCTTCCTGGCGGCCGGTTTCTGCGCCAGCAGGCGGTCCAGGTTCTGCACGATCTCGTCTTCGATCCTGTCCTTGAAGGCGGCAATCAGGAAGCCCGGGTTGGCCTCCAGGGCGAACTGGGCTTTCGTGACGACCAGGGTGCCGCTGACACCGGGGCGGGTGAAGGTGACGATATCGCGCATCGTCCCTTCCTCGTACGTGCACTCCATGGCGAAGCGCTGCTCGACCTGCTCGGCTCATTGAAAAGCAATTTTGCGCGCCCGCGCCAGCCCGAGCGCATGTTCGCGCCGAATCTTGATGTCAGCCACCTTTCGCCTCCTTGCGAATTGATTCCAACGCCTCTCGGCGCTGCTGCTTGGGCAGGCTCGACAAGATACGTGCCGCGTCGAAAAAGCGCGGCCAGTGGCCATTTTCGCGTTCAAACAGGCGCTCGAACGCTGGCACCAGTTCTTCGTAACTTGCCATGGCGGCGAGTGTTGCATTGTTAGTCTCCAGTACCCGCCGGTCATCACCCGCCAGGCTCGACGCCAGCGCTGCGGCATGGTCAGAGGCCTGCTGTGCGGCCGACTCCAGCCAGGTGCGACGCAGGTTCTGATAGTTGGCACGAAATCGATCCATCAACTCGCGCTTGGAGGCCCGTGCCAGATCGGCGCTGATGTTCCCCGCCTGATGCGCAGCGTAAAGGCCACGCAGTTGCTGCCGCGTTTGCTCGGCCAAGTTACGAAAGTCAGCGCGGCGCGCGCGCCGCAGCAAGACATCATCGGGCTCGGCTGGCAGTCCTCGACTGGCGCGCCAATGGCGCGCGCCAATCCGTTCCACGGCGGTGGCAAACGACTCGTTGAACATGGTGTCGTCGCGCGCGTAGACGAGTTGGTGCGCCAGTTCATGAAACAGCAGGCGCGCCAGGTCGTCCTCGCTGTAGTTGACGAAGCTGCTGAGCAGTGGGTCGCCTCCGGCCCAGTTCAGCCAGCCCAAGGTCGAATAGGCCGGGACCGGATCGACGCTGACCTCCAGCCCCTGCTCCTTTAGCCGGGCCGCCTCGGCGCGGGCTTCAACTTCCGAAAAATAGCCACGGTAACTGACACAACCGGCGACCGGGAAACACCATGTCTTGAGTTCGAGCGAAAGTTCCGGCGCGGCAACCACGTTCCACACCACGGCGCTGCGCCCGATGTCGGCGTAACTGCGGTAGCTGGCGTTGTCGGGAAGGTGCAGCGCCGTGCTGGCGAAGGCACGGATGCGTTGAGCCAGTTCAAGTTGCGTCCTTAGGCTGGCGCTGGTCTGTGGATCGGCCAGCCAGACCTCGATGGGACGGGCCGCGCGCATCACTTCCAGGTGGCCCGACACCGACTGCCAGTAGTAGCCCAGGGAGGCGCAGCCGGACAGAGCGAGGAGCAGTCCGGCGACGGCCAGGCGCCGGGCGCAGCTCAGCGCTGGCACCATGCCTCTTCAGGCGATGTAGGACGCTGGCAGGCGAATGCTGGCATGGCATCAAGGATAATCATTTCTCCGCAGCGCGCAACATGCCTTCGCCAGCACCACTGATTAGACTCATGCGGCCACATCAGTGGCTCAAGAATGGCTTCGTATTCGCCGGCCTGGTGTTCAGCCAACGCTGGCAAGAGGCCGATCTGGTATTGATCGTCGCCCTGGCGTTCGCCTCGTTCTGCGCCATCAGCAGCGCGGTCTACATCCTCAATGACTGGTTCGACCGCGAGCTCGATGCGGCCCATCCGGTGAAGCGCGGCCGCCCGCTGGCCAGCGGCGCGGTGTCCGGCCAGGCGGCCTGGATGCTGGCCGCCGCGCTGGTGCTGGCCGGTGGCTGGCTGGCGCGCGGCAACAACGCGTTGCTTGTCGTGCTGGCGATCTACCTGCTGCTCAATCTCGCCTATTCCCTGCACCTCAGGCGGATTGCCGTGGTCGATGTGTACGTGATTGCATCAGGCTTCATGCTCAGGCTGCTGGCGGGAACCTTGGCCGTGGGCATCGCCCCGTCGCGCTGGCTGCTGCTCACAGGCATGTTCACCGCGCTGTTCCTGGGCTTCTCCAAACGCAAGGCGGAAACCTTTCACGAGGTGGCCGTGCAACGCAAGGTATTGGCCGATTACCCCTCGGCCCTGCTCGACACCTTTGTCGCCACCACGCTCACGGCCACCTTGATCACCTACAGCCTGTTCGCCTCCAGCGCGGAAGCCCTGCGCCAGCATGGCGAACGCCTCGTCTACACGATTCCGGTCGTGATCTTCGCCATGCTGCGCTACACTTGGCAGATCCATCATGGCAAAGGCGAGGACGTGGCGCGGGACTTGCTGAGCGACCGCTGGATTCTGCTGGCCGCCCTACTCTGGCTGCTGCTGTTCCTGGGACGGAGTTTTTGAGTTTCCCGCTGCGACCCTGGTTGATCGTTTTCGCGCTGGCGTTTTCGGTCTATGCGGCCGGACTGTTTGCGCTGGAGCAGGAACAGGCTGGTTCGGCGCTTCTGCGCCTGCTGTCCTGGCAGGGACTGCTCGCCGCTGCTCTGTGCCTGCTCAGCTACCTGCTGCGCGGTCTGCGCTGGATCGCCTGGATGAAGCTGCTGGGTCGAGCCCTTCCTCCGGCGCAAGGCTTGCGCTTCTATCTCGCGGGGTACGCCTTCACGCCGACGCCGGGCAACATCGGCGAGGCGATTCGCTCCATGTTGCCGACTCACCAGCCCCTGTCCCTGGGCAGCAGCCTGGCGCTGTTTGGCGCCGAGCGACTGGCCGACCTCATGTGCCTGGTCCTGCTTGCCATTCCTGCGGCCTGGTGGCTGCTGCCACCCTTGCCAGTCTGGCTCTGGCTTGCCATGCTGGTCGTCGCCCTGCTGGCCGGTCATGTGGTCAGCGCCAGACGCTGGCGGCCCATGGTTCTCGCCAGACTACCTTGGTTGGGTCAGGCCGGGGCATGCCTTGCGGCTCGACCCGCGTCCTGGTTCTTACTAACGATGACCGCATGGGTTGCGCAGGGCATCGCGGTTTGGCTGCTGTGCGCCATGCTGCTGCAAGCGACGGTCACGCCCTTGCAGGCCACTTCGTTTTATGCATTCTCCATGGTCGGTGGCGCACTCTCCATGCTGCCCGCTGGCTTGGGTGGAACCGAAGCCATCATGCTGGCATTGGGACTGGGCCGTGGCGAGGCGCTTGGCGTCGTGGTCGCGCTGACGGTGATGGTGCGGCTGGTGACCCTTTGGTTCGCGGTCGCACTCGGCATCATCTGCCTGCTCTACAGTGCCCTCGTGCTGAAAGACCTGCGCTTCGCACCCGGTCGATGACCCGAACACCTCTTCCTGCAACCACGGCCACGCCGATCATTGGCTGGCTGCTGCTGGCTGGCCTGGCCTCGCTGCTGCTGCGGCTTTGGATTGCGTCGGTCTTCCCGATCACCGGTGACGAGGCTTACTTCTACTGGTGGGGCGTGTTTCCCGATTGGGGCTATTACGACCATCCGCCGATGGTCGGCTGGCTGATCGCTTTCATGCGCTGGCTCTCTGGCGACAGTCTCCTCTCGATCCGTATGCCGGTGGTGTTGCTGCCCCTGCTGCTGGGCGCCGTGCTGTGGTGGGCCTTGAGCGCCCTGGATCGCACCCGGGCCGCCTGGGCCGTGCTGTTCTTCTGGCTGACGCCGATCAACTGGCTCAACACCCTGATCACGACCGACACGCCGCTGATCTTCTGGTCGGCGCTGTCGGTGGCCGCACTGCTGCGCGCCGAAGCCAGGCCCGCGATGGATCGCCACACGCTTGCGCTGTACGCCGCCAGCGGCCTGTTCCTGGGCTGCGCATTCCTTTCGAAATACTTTGCGGTTGTGTTGGGGCTGGCTTATCTGGTCTACCTCCTCGCGTACCGGCGCGAGCGCTGGGTCGCGCTGCTGCTGCTGCTCGCCTGCGCCCTGCCCGGATCGTTAATCAATCTGGCCTGGAACGTCAGCCACGGCTGGCCCAACATCATGTTCAACCTGATCAACCGCAACGAGTCGGCTGCCTTTGCCTGGTACAAACCGCTGGCCTACCTTGGCATGATGCTGTACTTGGCCTCGCCGGCGGCGCTCTGGCTGGGCTGGAAACATCGCGAGCAGCTGCGCCGCAGCGCTCGAACGCATCGTCTGCTGGCCTGCGTGGTGCTCGTCCCCTTGGCGTTTTTCCTGCTGCTCTCGGCCAGAAAGGTGATCGGACTGCACTGGGTCCTGTCCTTCTACCCCTTCATTTTCGCGCTGCTAGCGCTGGCCCTGCCCGCCGACACGTTGCAACGCTGCAGCAAGGGGCTCGCGCTGTTTGTCGCGCTGCATGTGCTGGCACTGGCCGGCATTGGCCTGACTCAAACCGACGATTGGCGGGGCAGTCGAATCTATCCGCAGATCGTCCGCGGCTTTCAGACCGAGCAGATGTTGCAACAGGTTCAAGCGACTGATTCCGTGCTGATGGCCAATGCCTACACGCCGGCCTCGATTTACGGCTACCAGCTGGGCCGGTACGTTCCGGTGTTTGGGCGGGGCAACTTCCATGCCCGGCAGGACGACATATTGGTTGACTTTTCTGTTTACCAGGGCAGGACGATCCGGGTGCTGCACATGGACCGACCCGAGTTGGAGAGTTACCGGCCCTACTTTGACTCGGTGCGACTGTTGAGCTTTCAGCAGAGCGGGGTCGCGTTCCATGCCGTTGAAGGCCGAAATTTTAATTACGAGGCGTATCGCAAGGGCGTCCTCGCCGACATCCACCAGCGTTACTACGACATTCCAGCCTGGCTGCCGATGACCGGCTGCCCGTTCTGCCAGCGCCTCTGCGGTGCGGTTAGGTGCCCGTGGTGACTCAGCATGAAGCGCCGGTGGTGCTTGCCGCCTTTGATTTTGACGGTACCCTGACGCGCGGCGACACCTTGTTGCCATTCCTGCGCATGGCGCTGGGCTGGCCGGGACTGCTGTTGGCACTGCTGCGAAGCGCTCCCTGGCTTGCCGCCTATGCCATCGGCCTGATGAGCAACCAGCGGGCAAAAGCGCGCCTGCTGTCGGTCTGCCTGCGCGGATGCAGTGTCGATGAGGTGCAGGGCTGGGCGCTGCGCTTTTGCCAGAAGGTCCTGCCTTCGCGCTGGAATGAGGCCGGGCTGTCCAGTCTGCGCCGTCACCTGCAGGACGGGCATCAGTGCATCATCGTCAGCGCCTCGCCCGACATTTATCTCAACGCTGTGGCCAGAGCGTTGGGCGTGCATGATTTGATCTGCACTGAAATGGAAGTGGTGAACGGCAGATTGACCGGCGCCATGCAGACCGCCAATTGCCACGGCGAGGAAAAAGCACGTAGGCTGCGCGAATGGATCAAGCAGCGCCATGTCAGCGCGAGCCCGCTCACCCTGTACGCTTATGGCGACTCACGCGCCGACCTTCCCATGCTTGATCTGGCAAACTACGCGTTCTACCGAGGCCAAGCATTGAGCCGCCAGGCATCCGCAGGCGGCCGCCCTCCTGATTCGGCCGCACACTGACATCGCACCGCTGGAGAACACCTTGAAGATCATTGATTCCATCGTCACCCAGGCCGCAAGCATTGCGGCCATCCGGCGTGACATCCATTCGCATCCGGAGTTGTGTTTTCAGGAAGTCCGCACCGCCGACATTGTTGCGGCCAAGCTGACCGAATGGGGCATTCCGATCCATCGCGGCATGGGCACGACCGGCGTGGTCGGCATCGTCAAGAACGGCACGTCAAGTCGCGCCATCGGCCTGCGCGCCGACATGGACGCGCTGCCGATGCAGGAATTCAACAGCTTTGCCCATGCCAGCAAGAACGCCGGCAAGATGCACGCCTGCGGCCACGATGGCCATGTCGCCATGCTGCTGGCGGCGGCCCAGCACTTTGCCCGGCAGCGCCAGTTCGACGGTACCGTCTACCTGATTTTTCAGCCAGCCGAGGAGGGCGGCGGCGGCGCCCGCGAGATGATCAAGGACGGCCTGTTCGAGAAGTTTCCAATGGACGCCGTATTTGGCATGCACAACTGGCCGGGGATCCAGGTCGGACGGTTTGCCGTCAGCACCGGCCCAGTGATGGCTTCGAGCAATGAATTCAAGATCACCATCCGCGGCAAGGGCGCCCACGCCGCCATGCCGCATGCCGGGATCGACCCGGTGCCTATTGCCTGCCAGATGGTGCAGGCGTTCCAGAACATCATCTCGCGCAACAAGAAGCCGATTGACGCCGGCGTCATCTCCGTCACCAT
>JBCKPE010000002.1:0-57360 GCA_038901875.1 Burkholderiaceae bacterium | reverse complement strand
GATCAGCTCTGGGGGCCGGTGCGCGAATTCTGGCTGGAAAACGGTTTTCTGCTGACCCTCGACCAGGTCAACATCGGCATCATGGAGACCGACTGGGCAGAAAACCGCGCCAATCTGCCGCAGGACATAATCCGGGCAACCCTCGGCAAGTTGCTCGACGCCCTCTATTCGACCGGCGAGCGCGACAAGTTTCGCACCCGCCTGGAGCGAACCAGCACCGGCACCGAGATCTTTGTCAGCCACCGCGGCATGGTCGAGGTCTACACGTCGAACCGCGTCGGCGACAAGCAGACCGCATGGCAGCCGCGAGAGCCTGATCCGGAACTTGAGACCGAGTTTCTGCGCCGCCTGATGGTCAAGCTGGGGGTAGCCCAGGAACAGTCCAAGGCCCTGGTCGCGACAGGCGCGGCGGCGCCGACGGCGCGAGTCAGCACGCAGAACAATGTACCGGTACTGCAGCTCGACGAAAACTTTGACCGCTCCTGGAGACGGGTCGGCCTGTCGCTGGACCGCACCGGCTTCACCGTGGAAGATCGCGACCGCAGCCAGGGAACCTATTTCGTTCGCTATGTCGAACCCAATCCGGAGCGGAAAGCCGAGCCCGGCTTCCTGGCCCGCCTGTTTGGCAGCACGCCGTCGAACGCGCCGCCGCAAAAATACCGGATCGTTCTGCGCAGCCAGGGCGACTCGACAACGGTCTCGGTGCTGAACGCCGGCGGTTTGCCCGACAGCTCGGCCAATGCGCAACGCATCGTCCAGGTCATCGCCAAAGATCTCAACTGAACCGGCGCGTGCTTCGCTTTAGAAGCCTGGGCAGCGGCAGCGGCGGCAACGCCACCGTGGTTGAGAGCCACTGCGGAGCGCGCGTGACGCGCCTGCTGGTTGACGCCGGTTTCGCCTTGCGCCAGCTCGATCTGCGGCTGGCCGCGGCGGGGGCTGAATGCCGACCAGATCGATGCTGTGTTCGTCACCCACGAGCACGCCGATCACCTCGGCTGCGCGCGCGAGTTCGCGCTGCGCCAGGACCGACCCCTGTGGATGAGCCATGGCACCCATCTGGCCATCGGGGAGCCCGCCTTGCCGGGTCGGCTTCACCTTGCCTGCGACAACGAGGCCATCACCCTGGGCGATCTGCTGTTGCATCCGTTCACTGTCCCGCACGATGCGCGCGAGCCCCTGCAACTGGTCTGTGAGGATGGCACGCGCTCGCTCGGCATCCTGACCGATCTTGGCCACGTGACGGATCATGTCCTTGCACAACTCGCAGCCTGTCACGCGCTGCTGTTTGAATGCAACCACGATGCCGCCCTGCTGGCTCAGTCAAACTACCCACCGTTCCTGAAGCAACGTGTAGGCGGGCGCCATGGTCACCTGTCCAATGCGGCAGCCGCCGCGGCGCTGGCGCAGCTTGCGCATGCCGGTTTGAAGACGGTGGTCGCAGCGCACTTGAGCGCACAAAACAACCGGCCTGCTCTGGCCCGGACCGCGCTGGCTGCCGCTCTCAAATGCGACGACTCCGACATCCTGGTCGCCGATCAGGCCAGCGGGATCGACTGGCTCGAAGTCTGATACGGTTGTGCGTTAGCGGAATCAAATATGTGGCACGGTTTGGGCCGGACCAGGCCGGTGGGGCACTCAGCTCCGCGAATGTCCCCCGGCCTTCGGCCTCCTCCTTTATTTCGCTGCGCTGAGTGCCCCACCGGCCTGATCCGGCAAGCGCGCTGGACGTGCCGGCGCAAATGACGCCACCGCTGCCATGGAGGTTAGGTGGGTGGCGCAGCGAAGTAGAGGAGGAGGAACGGGCGCAGCCCGTACCGGGGAACATGAGCGGAGTCACCCGCCCAGCCTCCATGGCGTGACGACGTCATCACCGCAGTTCTTGTAATTCGAAGGCGATTCGGTATGAACCCAGCTCAGAGACGGTTCCAAACTACAGGCCCAGTTTCGAAGCCGGAAAGGCCGGCGTTGCAGTGGCAATCCATTCGTCAAGGTCCTGCCGCAGTCGGGTTCTTCGCAGCGGGTCGATGCTGGTCAGTCCGGCGCAAAATTCGACATCAAACCGGTGCAGCACGGCGCCATCAGCCCAGATTGCGCTTGGCGTGGCGCGCGCTTCGGCCGCCGGGGACTGCCGACATTCGATGATGTGCGACCAGCGTTTTCGCCACTGCACGAAGCGTGCGTGGCGGCGAACGATGGGGTCGAAGTCACCAGCCAGCAGCGTCAGACTGCGGCCCGGAGCGGCCCATTCACCCAGCGTGTGCACGGTGGCCAGTTCGCCCAGCGGCCAATCGGCAAAGTCAGGGTCGCTCAGGATGAGTTTCTTCCAGCCCTGCGCGGCGGCAAGATGCAGAAATTCCCGCACCGCCGAGCGAAACGCCGCGATCCCGGAAAACTTCGAGCCAGTGTCCTGCTCGGAATGCCCAGTCACTTCATTCTCCATGTGCCCACCCCGCTTCAATCCATTGCTGCAACCAGCCGCTGGCTGAGCGTCCCAGCCCGGACAATTCAGTGGCATCAAGCCTGCGTTGTTGCGCCAGGCGCCGCATCAATCGCGCGTCACCAGACGACGCTCGGTAGCTCTCACCGTTGACAAAGACATGCCGCCTGTCATGCAACATCCTGGTCTTTCGATCAAGCACGACACGATGGTAATCCCTGTCCAGCACTTGCGGAACAAACCAGACGTTGGCCTGCGGTTCGGTCAGGTACTCGCCAAGGGCGCGCGACAGGGCGTGCGGACGCTGCAACAGTTCGCGCATCGAAGATTCGGCGAACTGCCGCAAGGCAGCCGGCAGCAGCGCCGGAGTGCTCACCGCGGCCTGGTCCGGATCGCGGTAAACCGGATCATCCGTGCTCTCCGGCACTGCCTCGGCCATCCTCTGCAGCAGCTCCACCCCCAGCTCGCGCCGCCGCGGTGCACGAAACCCGATGGAGCAGGTCAAACACTCGCCCACGGCGACCCCGTCATGAGCGTAGCCTGGCGGCAGATAGAGCATGTCCCCAGCGTCGAGCAGAAACTCCTGCTCGGCTTCGAAATTGGCCAGGATGCGTAGCGGAAGACCGGCCCTCAGCGTTTCGTTTTTCGCGCGGGCGATGCGCCAGCGCCGCTGCCCGCTGGCTTGCAGCAGGAACACGTCGTAGCTGTCCTGGTGCGGGCCAACGCCGCCCCGATCCGAGGCGTAGCTAACCATGACATCGTCCAGACGCGCATCGGGCAGGAATCGAAACTGTTGCTGCAGGCGAGCCACCTCGTCGCAATGTCGATCGACACCCTGTACCAGCAGGGTCCAGCCCGTTTGCCGCAAGGCCGGCAACGAGCGCCGGGAAAACGGACCATGGTCCAGACGCCACTGCCTGCCAACCTGCTGCACCAGCCTGGAGCGCACATCGTCCCGCGCCGCCAGGGCAAACAGGTCGTTGCGCGATATCGGCGGCGCCAGGGCTGGGACAGCGGCGCGGACCAGCAGCGGCTTCTTCTGCCAATGACGTTGCATGAACTGCCGCGGCGAGAGACCGGCGAGCAGGGTCAGGGGTTTCAGGGGATTCATCGGCATCCGCTTTCAGCGTTCGAACTGCGACAATTGTGCGATGGAAATCACGCATGAGTGCGTCGTTGCGCTGACCTGGACCATGCTGGATTCGGTCGGTGAGGTGCTGGATGAACGTTCCGACCCGATCGAGTTTCTGGTCGGGGGCGGCGATCTGCTGGAAAAAATCGATGAATCACTGCAGGGGCATCGTGCCGGAGCAGAGCTCGATGTCTATCTGGAACCCGAGCAGGCATTTGGCGATTACGACGCGAAGCTCGTGTTTCTTGAGGAGCGACGCCGCCTTCCGCCCGGCATCGAGGAGGGCATGACCCTTGAGGGTCTGCCCGAAGGCTGCAGCGCCGACGCGCCCGCTGGCCTGATCTACACGCTGACCGAGATCTACCCGGACCATGTTGTGGTCGACGGCAACCATCCGCTGGCGGGCATGGCGCTGCGCCTCAAGCTCAAAGTGGCGGCGGTGCGCGCGGCGAGCGTTGATGAAATTTCGGCCGGCTCAGCGGGCACCGGCTTCTTTCGATTGCTTCCGATCGCCCCGCGCAGCAGTTCCCTGCATTGAGCAGGAGCCAGCGCGCCTCTTGCTCACCGACCCATTGCATTCTCAGGACTTGCCGGTCGATCCATAGCCGCCCTGGCCCCGCTGGCTCGGGGCGAAGGCGCTGACGATGTTGAACTGGGCCTGCAGCACCGGGACGATGACCAGTTGCGCGATCCGTTCCATCGGTTCAATGGTGAAGGCGAGGTCGCTGCGATTCCAGGCGCTCACCATCAGCTGCCCCTGGTAGTCACTGTCAACCAATCCCACCAGGTTGCCCAACACGATGCCATGCTTGTGACCGAGGCCCGAGCGTGGCAGGATCAGCGCCGCAAGGCTCGGGTCAGCCAGATGAATCGCGATTCCAGTCGGCACCAGTTGCCAGGCATTGGGACCCAGCGTCAGCGGTGCGTCCAGGCAGGCGCGCAGATCCAGGCCGGCGCTGCCGGGCGTGGCGTAGGCCGGCACTTGTGCCCGCAGCCGCTCATCAAGAATCCTGACGTCAACCTTGATCAATGGCGTCACTCCTGAGCGGGTGTCGGCTGCACCGACGCCGGCAGACGCCGTGCGACCTGCTCGATCAGTTGCCTTGCCAACTGCAGCTTGGAGGCCTGCGGCATCGGGGTCACGCCCTGCTCGTCAACCAGCAGCAAGGCGTTGTCTTCCTTGCCAAAGGTGGCCGGCCCGAGGTTGCCGACCAGCAGCGGAACCCCCTTGCGAACGCGCTTGGCCTGCGCATTGGCCTCAAGATCCTGCGTCTCGGCGGCAAATCCGACGCAATACAAAGCCCCGCTGCGGGCTCGCGCTGAAGCAGCGACCGTCGCAAGAATATCCGCGTTTTCCTCGAGCTTGAGTTCGGGCGCCGATCCGTCCTTCTTGATCTTCTGCGCCGCCGCGCCACGGACACGCCAATCAGCCACTGCCGCCGTCGCGATGAAGATCTGTGCAGCGTCAATGTGCTGCAACACGGCCTGCAGCATCTGCTCGGCCGACTGCACGTCGACCCGGGTCACACCGCGCGGCGTCGGCAGGCTGACCGGACCGGCCACCAGCGTCACCTGGGCGCCGGCTTCGCGCGCGGCGCGGGCCATGGCAAAACCCATCTTGCCGCTCGAGAGATTGGTGATTCCGCGCACCGGGTCGATGGCCTCGTAGGTCGGACCGGCCGTGAGCAGGACCTGCCGCCCGGCGAGCCACTTGGGTTGAAAAAACGCTATGACGTCTTCCAGCAGTTCCTGCGGCTCCAGCATGCGACCATCGCCGGTCTCGCCACAGGCCTGGAAACCGCTTCCGACACCGAGCATCGTCGCGCCATCGGCCTGCAATTGGGCCAGGTTGCGCTGCGTCGCCGGGTGCGCCCACATCTCCCGGTTCATGGCCGGGGCCACCAGCAGCGGCACCCGGTCCGCGGGCCGGGCCAGGCACAGCAGGCTTAGCAGTTCATCGGCCTGGCCATGCAGCAGCCTGGCGATGAAGTC
Organism: Burkholderiaceae bacterium; assembly: GCA_038901875.1. GTDB lineage: Bacteria > Pseudomonadota > Gammaproteobacteria > Burkholderiales > Burkholderiaceae_C > JBCKPE01. The sequence continues at coordinate 51,799 of JBCKPE010000002.1, read as the reverse complement.
GGCGCTGCAGGGGGCCACCAGAATAGCGTCGGCCTCGCGGCTCAGGTTGATGTGGGGCATGTTGTTGGCTTCACGCGCGTCCCACTGCGAGCCGTAAACCGGGCGCCCCGACAAGGCCTGCATCGTCACCGGGGTGATGAACTGCTCGGCCGCCGCCGTCATCACAACCTGCACCGTTGCACCCTCGCGAATCAGCGAGCGGCACAGTTCGGCCGCCTTGTAGCAGGCAATGCCGCCCGTGAGTCCAAGGACGATGTGCTTTCCCGTCAGCTCATTCATGCGCGAGAGTGTAGTGAAGAATGTAGTGAAGAATGCTCGTCATTCCCTATAATCCACCATTACCACCTACCCGGATCCCGATCCGGCCTCGACATGACCAAATTCGTCTTCGTCACAGGCGGTGTGGTGTCCTCCCTGGGCAAGGGAATCGCCTCAGCCTCCCTCGCTGCGATTCTTGAATCGCGAGGCCTCAAAGTCACTCTCGTCAAGCTCGATCCGTACCTGAACGTCGATCCTGGAACCATGTCGCCGTTCCAGCACGGCGAGGTGTTCGTCACGGAAGACGGCGCCGAGACCGACCTGGATCTCGGGCATTACGAGCGCTTCGTCAACACGCGAATGAGGCGGTCCAACAACTTCACCGCGGGTCAGATCTACAAGAGCGTGCTGGAGAAGGAGCGGCGCGGCGACTACCTGGGCAAGACGGTTCAGGTGATACCTCATGTCACGAACGAAATCCAGGAATTCATCCGGCGTGGCGCCAGCGCCGATTCGGGCGCGCCCTACGACGTCGCCATCGTCGAAATCGGCGGCACCGTGGGTGACATCGAGTCGCTGCCCTTCCTCGAGGCAGTGCGGCAGATGAGCCTAAAACAGGGTGCCAACCAGTCGGCCTTTGTGCACTTGAGCTATGTGCCCTGGATTGCCGCGGCCGGCGAGTTGAAGACCAAGCCGACCCAGCATTCGGCGCAGAAACTGCGCGAAATCGGCATCCAGGCCGATGTCCTGCTGTGCCGCGCCGACCGTCCGATCCCCCAGGAGGAACGGGCCAAGATCTCGCTGTTTTCCAACGTACCCGAATGGGGCGTCATTTCGATGTGGGACGTCGACACGATCTACAAGGTGCCGCGCATGCTGCATGAGCAGGGGCTGGACGGTCTGATCTGCGACAAGCTCAGGTTGAACACGCCACCGGCCAGCCTGAAGCGCTGGGATGCGTTGGTGCACGAAACCGAGCATCCGCAGGGCGAGGTCAGCATCGCCATGGTCGGCAAGTATGTCGATCTGAGCGACAGCTACAAGTCCCTGAACGAGGCGTTGCGCCACGCCGGCATGAAGAATCACGTGCGGGTCAAGGTGAACTACGTCGATTCGGAGGCGATCACGCCGGAGAATGCCGCTCAACTGGCCAAGCACGACGCAATTCTTGTCCCCGGCGGCTTTGGCAAGCGCGGCATTGAAGGCAAGATTGAAACGGCGCGATTCGCGCGCGAAAACAAGATTCCCTACCTTGGTATTTGCCTGGGCATGCAGGTGGCCACCATCGAATTCGCGCGCCATATGGCCCATCTGGAAGGCGCCAACAGCACGGAATTCGATGCCGACACCCCCAATCCGGTGATCGCCCTGATCACCGAGTGGAAAGATGCCGACGGCAGCGTCAAGCGGCGCGACGCCAATTCCGATCTCGGCGGCACCATGCGCCTGGGATTGCAAAGTTCGGACGTGGTCAAAGGCAGTTTGGCGCACGAGATTTTTGGCGACGTCGTGAGCGAGCGCCATCGGCACCGGTACGAAGCCAACGTGCACTATCTGCCGCAGTTGCGCGAGAAAGGCCTGGTGATCTCGGCGTTGACGCAGCGCGAACAGCTGACCGAAATCGTCGAGTTGCCGCGCGCCGTCCACCCCTGGTTCATCGGCGTGCAGTTCCACCCCGAATTCAAGTCCACCCCCTGGGACGGTCACCCGCTGTTCAACGGCTTCGTCCGGGCCGCGCTGGACCATCAGGCTGGCCGGGCCTTGAAGGCGGTGGCATGAAACTTTGCGGCCACGAGGTCGGACTGAATCAACCTTTTTTCCTGATCGCCGGCCCCTGTGTCGTTGAGTCGCTGCAACTCCAAATGGACAGCGCCGGGCGCTTGAAGGAAATCACCGGCAAGCTCGGAATTCCCTTCATTTTCAAGAGCAGCTACGACAAGGCGAACCGTTCCTCGGGAACCAGTTTTCGCGGCCCCGGCATGGAGCGCGGGCTGGAAATTCTGGCCCAGGTCAGGCGCGAACTGGCCCTGCCCATCCTCACCGACGTGCACAGCGAGGCCGAGGTCGAGCGGGCTGCAGCCGTCGCCGATGTGCTGCAGACGCCAGCCTTCCTGTGTCGCCAGACCGACTTCATCCGCGCCGTTGCGCAATCGGGCCGACCGGTGAACATCAAGAAGGGCCAGTTCCTGTCACCCCACGACATGAAGAACGTCATCGACAAGGCACGTGCTGCCGCGCGTGACAGCGGGCTCGATGAGGACCGCTTCATGGCCTGTGAGCGCGGCGCGAGCTTTGGCTACAACAATCTGGTGAGCGACATGCGTTCGCTCGCCATCATGCGCGAAACCGGAGCGCCGGTGGTGTTTGACGCCACGCACTCGGTGCAGTTGCCGGGCGGCCTTGGGGCAACGAGCGGCGGCCAGCGCGAGATGGTGCCGGTGCTGGCACGCGCGGCAATCGCCGTCGGCATTGCCGGCCTGTTCATGGAGACCCATCCCGATCCTGCCAAGGCCTTGAGCGACGGCCCAAACGCGGTGCCGCTTCATCACATGGCGGCGCTGCTTGAAACGCTGTTGGAGCTCGACCGCGTGACCAAGAGAAGGCGCTTGCTTGAGAATGACTTTCACTGACCGTTCCGGAGAACACGATGCCTGCCGCCTACATCTTCGCTAACATGAACATCTCTGACCTGGAGCAGTACAAGCAGTACCTGGCGGCCGCGCCGGCCGTCGTCGCTGCGGCCGGGGGCGAATACCTGGTGCGCGGTGGCCGCTTTGAAGTGCTCGAAGGCGATTGGCAGCCCGGCCGCATCGCGCTGCTCAAGTTTCCAAGCATGGAGCAGGCCAAGGCCTTCCATGACGGCGAGGTGTACCGGTCGGTCCGAGCCAAGCGCGCGGGCGCAACCGAATTTTTCAACATGGTTCTGGTTGAGGGCGTCGCCGCCCCGGCCTGACCGATTCTCCAGGAAGAAAGCCATGAGCGCTATCGTTGACATCGTCGGCCGCGAGATTCTGGACAGCCGCGGCAACCCCACGGTCGAATGCGACGTCCTGCTGGAGTCCGGCACCATGGGGCGCGCCGCCGTGCCCTCGGGCGCCTCCACCGGTTCACGTGAAGCGATCGAGCTGCGTGACGGCGACGCGCGCCGCTACCTGGGCAAGGGGGTCCTGAAGGCGGTCGAGCATGTCAACAGCCAGATCTCCGAGGCCGTGCTCGGGCTCGATGCCTCCGAACAGGCGTTTCTCGACAAGACACTGATTGACCTGGACGGGACCGACAACAAGAGCCGGCTTGGCGCCAACGCCATGCTGGCCGTGTCGATGGCGGTGGCGCGGGCCGCCGCAGAAGAGTCCGGCCTGCCGCTGTACCGCTACTTTGGCGGCATGGCCGGCAACCTGCTTCCGGTGCCGATGATGAATGTCGTCAACGGCGGCGCCCACGCCAACAACAATCTGGACCTGCAGGAGTTGATGATCATTCCGGTCGGCGCGCCAAACTTTCGCGAAGCGCTGCGCTACGGCGCCGAGGTGTTCCACGCCCTGAAGAAAATCCTGCACGACAAGGGAATGAGCGTGGCGGTCGGTGATGAAGGCGGTTTTGCCCCCAGCCTGGCCAGTCATGAAGCGGCAATCCAGATGATTCTTGAGGCGATCGAGAAGGCGGGCTTTGCCGCCGGCGAGCAGATTGCGCTGGGTCTGGACTGCGCGGCGAGCGAGTTCCACCGCGACGGCCAGTACCATTTGGCCGGCGAAGGGCTCACGCTCGGCCCCGAGCAGTGGATCGACACGCTGGCTTCCTGGTGCGACAAGTACCCCATCATCAGCATTGAGGACGGCATGGGCGAGAGCGACTGGGACGGTTGGAAGCTGTTGACAGAGCGCCTGGGTTCAAAAATTCAACTGGTCGGCGACGACCTGTTCGTCACCAACACCAGAATCCTCAAGGAAGGAATCGACAAGGGCATTGCCAATTCCATCCTGATCAAGATCAACCAGATCGGCACCCTCTCCGAAACCTTTGCCGCCATCGAAATGGCCAAATGCGCCGGCTACACATCGGTGATCAGCCACCGCTCGGGCGAAACCGAAGACTCAACCATCGCCGACATCGCTGTCGGCAGCAACGCGGGCCAGATCAAGACCGGCTCACTGAGTCGCAGCGACCGGATGGCCAAGTACAACCAACTGCTCAGAATTGAAGAAGACCTGGGCGAGGTAGCGCGCTACCCTGGGCGCACCGCCTTTCGTAATCTGCGCTAGGGATGCTCTGCATCACCCCGCCATGCGCGTTCGAGTCCAAAAACGGGATGATTTGAGCGCCAACACCGTGCGGCCTGCCGAACCGGCTGCGCACCTGCTGCGGCGTCGCGGCGCCGACTGACATGACCCGGCATACCGTGGCCCTGTTGCTGCTGGCCCTGCTGCTGCTGCTGCTCGGTCAACTCTTCATCGGTCGAGGCAGTCTGCAGAACGTGGCGCGCATGCAGCAGAGCCTGGAGGAGCTCAATGCAAGCAATGCCCAGGCCCGCCTGACCAACGAGCGCTTGAGTTCCGAGGTGCGCGACCTGAAGGATGGCCTGGAGACCGTTGAAGAACGGGCGCGCATGGAGTTGGGCATGGTCAAGCCCGATGAAATCTTTGTGCAACTGTCCCGTTAAGGATACGTGCCGCCGCCATGGCGCGAGCTGACCCTATGCAATGCGCTGCTGAGGCAAAGCCGGCAGGGATGCGTCGCATCGCGCTGCTTGGTGCGGAAAGCACGGGAAAGACCACCTTGGCCGAGGACATGGCGCGCGTGTTCAACGGGCGCGGTTGGCGTTGCCTGCTGATCAGGGAGTACCTGCGCGAGTGGTGCGACACCCAGGGACGGACGCCGCAACGACACGAACAGATCGAGATCGCGCGGACCCAGCAGCAAAGAATCGATCAGGCGACAGCGGCGGACTGGTTGATTGCCGACAGCACGCCGCTGCTGACCGCCCTGTACAGCGAACTCCTGTATGGCGACAGCTCCCTGTTGCCGTTCGCCCTGGCCTCGCTGCGTCAATTTGACTTCATCCTGCTCACTGCGACCGAACTGCCCTGGCGTGCAGACGGAATTCAGCGCAGCAGTCCCGAGCAACGCGACAGGTTCGACACCCGGTTGCGTGAAACTTTGAACGCTGCGAATCATTCGTACCGGGTCGTCTACGGCTGCGGAAAGGAGCGCTTGAAGCACGCCATGGCCAGCGTCGGCGCGCTCGAGGCAAGCCTCGGGTCAGGCGATGCAAGCGTGGCCGCAGCGTCCGATGCCATTGCCGCCACGCCGTGGCGCTGGTCGTGCGAAAAATGCAGTGACCCGGATTGCGAGCACCGGCTCTTTACGCAACGCCTGCGGCAAGTCGCTGGCTGAGCTTCACGCCTCGGCCAGCGCGGCCCGATCGGGCCGGGTCAGCCGACCTGCTTCAGGCTGGTTCTGAACAGTTTCGCGTTCTCAATGTAGTGCTGGGCAATGGCCTGGAAACCGGCGATCTGCTCGGCTGAGAGCTGGCGCACGGCCCGGGCCGGACTGCCAAGAATCATCGAGCCGTCGGGAAACTCCTTGCCCTCGGTCACCAATGAGCCGGCGCCGACCAGGCAATGCCGCCCGATGTGCGCGCCATTCAAAATCACAGCGCCAATCCCGATCAGCGAGCCCGCGCCAATGGTGCAGCCGTGCAGCATGACCTTGTGACCGACACTCACGCGCTCGCCCAGCGTCAGTGGCTGGCCCCAGTCCGAGTGCAGCACCGAGCCGTCCTGGATGTTGCTGCCCGCGCCGATGACTATCGTTTCGTTGTCACCGCGAATGACACATCCGAACCAGACGCTGACATCCTCGCCCAATTGCACCTTGCCCATGACCTGAGCACTGTCCGCCACCCAGGACGTTGACGCCAGCGCGGGTGTGGCGCCATTCACTTCGTACACCGCCATCAACTGCTCCGCAAATAGCAGCGATTGTAGAGAGCGCAGGGCAGAACCCCGAGGTTGCGGGCGCGGCCGCCGCGCCCCGACTAACCGCGTGGATGATGCTGCGCGTGCAGTGCCTTCAGCCGTTCACGCGCCACATGGGTGTAGATGGTTGTCGTCGAAATGTCGGCGTGCCCGAGCAGCATTTGCACCGCGCGCAGGTCGGCGCCGTGGTTCAGCAGATGCGTGGCGAAGGCGTGGCGCAGGGTGTGCGGTGACAGCGGTGCGTTGATTCCGGCCAGCGCAGCGTATTTCTTCACCAGCATCCAGAACATGACCCGGCTCATCGCCGCGCCGCGCTGGGTCACGAACAGGTCCTCCGTCAGTTGCCCCTGCAGGATGTCAGGCCTGGACCTGGCCAGGTAACGCTGCAGCCAGTCGCGCGCCTCCTCGCCAAAAGGCACCAGGCGTTCCTTTCCGCCCTTGCCCATGACCCGCAGCACGCCCTCGCCCATGCTCAGGCGAAACAGTTTCAAGTTGACCAGTTCGCTGACGCGCAGACCGCTCGCGTACATCAACTCCAGCATGGCCCGATCCCGCAGGCCCAGCGTCGTGTCGACATTCGGCGCCGCGAGCAGCGCCTCCAGCTGCGGCTCGGTCAGGGTCCTGGGCACGCGCAGGGCCTGCTTGGCGGCTTGCAGCTTGAGGGTCGGATCCGACGACACCAGCCCCTCACGCAACGCCCAGCGGAAGAAACGCTTGAACACGGTCAGACGCCGGTTCGCCGTGGTAGCGCGGGTTGCGCTGTGGCGAAACGAGAAATAGGCGTTCAGGTCGGCTTCGCTGGTCGCCTCCAGCGCCTTCTCGCGCTGCTTCAGCCAGGCTGCGTACAGACCCAGGTCGCGCCGGTAGGCCTCCAGCGTGTTGCGCGCCAAGCCCTCCTCCAGCCACAGCGTGTCGATGAAATTGTCGATGCTGGGCAGGTTCATGTCTGCTCCAAGGCCCAGTCGATATGCTCGCGCACCATGTCGCTGGCCTTGCTGCGGCGCTCAAGCAGAACCTGCCGGACGGCCTCATCGTTGTTACCGCGCAGGCTGTTGCCCAGCGCCACGGCAAGGTTGCGCTGCCAGCGCTCGTAGCCGACGCGGCGAATCGCGCTACCCTCGGTGAAATGCAGGAACTGCGCTTCGTCCCAGGCAAACATTTCGAGCAACTGCGAGCCCGACATGCCGGCGCGCTCGTCGAAGTCTGGCAGCGCCGATCGCCGCGCGAACTTGTTCCAGGGACAGACCAGCTGGCAATCATCGCAGCCGAAGATGCGGTTGCCGATCGCTTCGCGCAGATCAACCGGAATCGGGCCGTGGTGTTCGATCGTCAGATAGGAAATACAGCGCCTGGCGTCAAGCTGGTAGGGCGCAACAATGGCCCGGGTCGGGCAGATGTCGATGCAGGCCTGGCAACTGCCGCAGTGGGCCGCCACCGGAGCGCTCGCCGGAAGCTGCAGATCGAGGTAGATTTCACCGAGAAAAAACATCGAACCGGCTTCGCGCTGCAGCACCAGCGTGTGCTTGCCGCGCCAGCCCAGTCCGCTGCGCACGGCCAACTCAGCCTCCAGCACCGGTGCCGAGTCGGTGAAGACGCGGTGCCCGAACGGGCCGACGCGCTGTTCGATGCGTTCGGCGAGCTGCGCCAACCTGCTGCGCAGCAGCTTGTGGTAGTCACGACCGCGCGCATACAGCGCCAGCACGGCCTCACCCGTCTGGCCCAGGCGCTCGAATTCGACCGTCTGCCAGTCGTCACGGGTGCCGCGTGGCAGGTAGTCCATGCGCGCCGTGATCACGCTGAGAGTGCCGGGAACCAGTTCCGCCGGACGGGCTCGCTTGAGTCCATGGGAACGCATATATTCCATCTCGCCGTGGCAGCCGGCCGCCAGCCAGGCCAGCAGGCCCGCTTCGGCGCTGCCCAAATCGACACCGGCGACTCCAATTTGGGAGAATCCCAACTCCCGCGCCCATTCATCAATCAAGGAAACCAGTTGAGCGCCGTCGATGTCCACCCGCCGATTGTAGAAACGCTGAGCTGGAACAGCGAGGAAGACACGCGCTTATTTGCGCAGCGGCTGGCCAGGCGGCTGTTGCAGCAGCCGCAGCTGGGCAACGCCTTCATCGCGCTGGAAGGCGAGTTGGGCGCCGGCAAGACCACAGTCGTGCGTCACCTGCTGCATGCGCTGGGTGTCAGCGGGCGCATCAAGAGCCCGACCTATGCCGTGCTCGAACCTTACGAGGTGGGTGGTATCGCGATTTCGCATTTCGACTTTTACCGCTTCAGCGACGAGCGCGAATGGGAAGAGGCAGGATTCAGGGACCTGTTCGCGGCACCGGGCCTGAAGCTGGCCGAGTGGCCGGAGCGGGTTCGCGCGGCGCTGCCCGCGGAGGACCTGAACATCCGCATCGAAACGCTGGATAACGAGCGGCGCCGGGTCACCCTGCGCGCCGCCACGGAGACCGGTAAGGTCCTGCTGCGGTGAAACGGCGCGCGTTACTGCGACGAGGCACGCTGGTCCTGTTGCTGGGCACCGCGCAAATCGCCCGTGGCGCCAACATCCTCGCGGTGCGGGTCTGGCCGGCGAGCGACTACACCCGTGTCACCATCGAGTCGGACGCCGAACTGAAGACCCGGCATCAGTTCATTCCTAGCCCGCCGCGGCTGGCGGTCGACATCGAGGGCATTGAGCTCTATCCGGCGCTGCGCGAGCTGATCGCCAAGGTCAAAGCCGACGACCCCTTCATCAGCGGCGTGCGCGTCGGGCAGAACGCGCCCGGCGTAGTGCGGCTGGTGCTGGACCTGAAGCAGCCAGTGCTGCCCCAGGTGTTCAAGCTGTCGCCGGTACAGTCCGGGCCGGCTGCATACGGGCATCGGCTGCTGCTCGACATCTACCCGGCGAACCCGGTGGACCCGCTAGAGGCCTTGATTGCCGAGCGGCTCAAGGCCCTTGGCGGCACAGCCCCGGTACCGGCCCAGGGAACTGGAGTGGATCCGCTGGGCGAACTAATCGCCAGGCAATCACAGAAGGACGCAGCAAGCCCGGCCCCGGAGCAAGCCAAAGCCGCAGCGGCAACAGCGGGCGCCCCGCCCAGGGCCGGCGCCGAACCCGGCCAGCAGGCGCCAGCAATCCTTGGCGGCACGGCGCGGACTGATCGGCTGATCATCATTGCGCTCGACCCGGGCCATGGCGGCGAGGACCCGGGCGCGATCGGCCGCGCCGGCACCCGCGAAAAGGACGTGGTGCTGCAAATCGCGCTTCGCCTGCGCGAACGGATCAACGCCCGTACCCTGCGCGTCAGCGGCAGCGACGCCGTGATGCGAGCCTACATGACAAGGGATGCCGATTTCTTCGTGCCGCTGCAGCAGCGCGTGCAGAAGGCGCGGCGCGTCCAGGCCGACCTGTTCATCAGCATTCACGCTGACGCGTTCTTTACACCGACAGCGCGCGGCGCCAGCGTGTACGCCTTGAGCCAGGGCGCTGCCTCGAGCAGCGCGGCACGCTGGATCGCGGAGAAGGAGAATGCCGCCGACCGCATAGGTGGCGTCAACCTCGGGGCCGCCGACGCCCAGGTGCAGCGCGCCCTGCTCGACATGAGCACCACGGCGCAGATCAACGACAGCTTGAAGCTCGGCAGCTCGATGCTGGGCGAAATCGGCAGCGTCGGCCGGCTGCACAAGGCGCAGGTCGAGCAAGCCGGCTTTGCCGTGCTGAAGGCGCCCGACATACCGAGCGTGCTGGTGGAGACAGCCTTTATCAGCAACCCCGAGGAAGAAGCCCGCCTGGCAAGCGAGGCCTACCAGCAGCAGTTGGCCGACGCTCTGATGCGCGGCATCAACCGCTATTTCGCCCGCAACCCGCCGCTGGCACGGAACCGGCCGCTTTGACTGCGCGCGGCCCGGAGGTCGCTGTCAACCCCTGGTATTCGTCAGGCGTTGCTTGGCTACACCGGTTGGCAACTGAATTTTTCCCAGGAAAACGCCGGCGTATAGACAGTTCACCCACCACGAAAGGACGCTCCATGTTGAAGAAAATTCTGGCCACGTTGGTCATGTTTTATGCGGCCATGTCATTTGCCGCCGTTGATGTCAACAAGGCCACGGCTGCCGACCTCGATGGTGTCAAGGGCATCGGCCCGGCAATCTCGACCAAGATCCTGGCCGAACGCAAGAACGGTAATTTCAAGGACTGGAACGACTTCATATCCCGCGTCTCGGGTATTGGTGAAGGCAATGCGGCCAAGCTGTCGGCGGCCGGCCTGACCGTCGCGGGCACCAGCTACAAGGGCCCGGCCAAGGCCGACACCAGCAAGACCGCGGCCGCCAAACCGGCAGCCAGTGCCGCGAAGAAATAGAGGCGCGGCTTTCGGCCCCCAGGAAAATCCCGCCCCGGCCTACGACATGCTACCGATGCGATACGCCCCGCTGCCCGGCGGCGAAGTGCCGACACGCCAATTCGAGCCAGCGCTGCCGCTGCCGCCGCTGCACCCCATCTGGACTGCGGCGTGCGCGGCGGCGCTCCGGTTCTGGACCCGTGCCTCCCAGGATGCGCGCATCAACAAGGATTTCCGACGCCGGCGCGAGGCTAACCCTCAGTCACGGAAACTTCATTCACCCGAGAGTTTCAGAACTGATCACAATATCGGGCGCGCCAGACGACAATGCAAAGCACTACCAAGTCCGCGCTGCGAAACGCGCTGTCGAGGAGTCCAGATCATGAATGAAAGTGCAAGGTACGCGAAGATCGTCGAGTGGTCGGAAGAGGACCAGTGTTTTGTCGGGAGTTCTCCGGGTCTGATTTACGGCGGGTGCCATGGCTCGGACGAAAAAGAGGTCTTCCAACAACTGTGCCAGGTCGTAGAGGAAGCGATTGCGCTTTACCACCAGGATGCGAAGCCCCTCCCTCCACCAACTTCGGGCCGCGACTACGCGAACAAAATGCAGAACGTCGCGTGACCAGACAGTGCACCGACGCGCGCAAGTGCGGCGCGCGTCGGTGACCGCGGACCTTGTTATGCGGCATGGGGTGAGGACCGCGCCCTGCTCAATCTGATCGTCGAAGGCACCGGAAAAAAGAAGAAGGACAAGGCTGCAAAGGTCATCTCGGCGCACATGTTGTGGGTGCCAGCCATCAACAACCACGTTGGCTTCGGGCGCTGGGCGTACATCGAAGTCCTCGACCCATGGGATGGGCAAAACACGATCCGACTTAGTCTGCAAAAGGGAACAACACCATGAGCGAAAAATTATCCGCTGATACACAGGGCAAGATTATCCTGTTTCAGGAAAAAACCATGCGCCGCACCTGGCACAACGAAGAATGGTGGTTTTCGGTTGTTGATGTGTGTGCGGCACTTACGGGCAGTGCGGATCCAGGCGCCTACTGGCGCAAGTTAAAACAGAGGCTTGTCGCCGAAGGAGGTGAACCCGTGACACTTTGTCACGGGTTGAAACTTGAAGCACCCGATGGCAAGAAGCGCGTTACAGATTGCGCCAATACCGCAGGCATTTTCCGCATCATCCAATCAATCCCCAGCCCCAAGGCCGAACCGTTCAAACGCTGGCTGGCCGAGGTCGGCTACCAGCGCGTCCAGGAGATCGAAAACCCTGAACTTGCCCAGCAGCGGATGCGAGCACTCTATATGGAGAAAGGCTACCCCGAAGATTGGATCGAAAAGCGCGTCCGTGGCATTGCCGTCCGTGACGAACTGACCGGCGAATGGCAAAAACGCGGCATTGCGGATCAGAAAGATTTCGCCATCCTTACCGCCGAAATCTCCAAGGCCGCGTTCGGCCTAACGCCCACCGAATACAAGAACCTCAAAGGCCTCAAACGCGAGAACCTGCGCGACCACATGACCGATCTGGAGTTGATCTTCACCATGCTTGGCGAGGCGGCTACCACGGAGATCGCCCGCAACAAAGACGCGCAGGGGTTGGTGAAGAACAAAAAGGCTGCCCAAGAAGGCGGCTCCGTTGCGGGCGGCGCCCGTCGCCAGCTTGAAGCCAAATCGGGCCGAAAAGTCGTCACTCCCAACAACTATCTCAGCGACAAGCCCAAACCGAAACTTCTGCCCAAGTCGGAGTGATCATCAATTTGAACTCCCCCGCAATGGCAAAAGGCTGCCCGCAAGCCTCCCGACTGGGCCGGCCTTAACCCCGCAACTGTCCGCGCGCCACGATAGCGTCCAGGTCGCAGCCAGCGGGTAAAGCGCCAAAGATATCGGACGCTTCATGCAACCTGGCCGCGCAGAAAGCCGAGAACATGGCTTCGCTGCTGTGCTGGCGCAGCAGCGCGGCTTGCAGTACCAGAGCGGTGTCGCGCGCGAGCCGGCGCGCCTGCGCCTCGTCCACCCCATCGCTCAGGCTGTGCAGCACGCGCGCCAGCGCGGCGTCCAGCGCCGGGTGCGCGCCCTTGACCGGCGCCATCTCATGGGCCAGCGCATCGGCCACGGCGGCACTGCATAGAGCACGCAGCAGGTCCAGCGCCATGATGTTGCCGGCGCCTTCCCAGATGGAGTTGAGCGGCATCTCGCGGTAGATGCGCGCCATGATGCCCTCGCCGTGCTCTTCCACATAGCCGTTGCCGCCGAGGCATTCCATCGCCTCCTGCGCGAAGGCGCTGCCGCGCTTGCAGATCCAGAACTTGGCGATCGGCGTCAGCACGCGGCGGATCAGCGCCTCATGGCCCGAGGGGTCCTGGCCGTTCTCGCTGCGATCCACCGAGCGCGCCAGCCGCAGCGCGAGCGCGGTCGCGGCCTCGCTCTCCAGCACCAGATCCGCCAGCACGTTTTTCATCAAGGGCTGCTCGATCAAGCGCTTGCCAAAGGCCTGGCGCTGTGCGACATGGTGCAGGACGATCGACAGCGCCTGGCGCATCAGGCCGGATGTCCCCAAGGCACAGTCCAGCCGCGTGATGGCGCCCATGGCCAGAATCTGCGGCACGCCGCGGCCCTCTTCGCCCACCAGCCAGCCTGTGGCCGCGTGAAACTCAACTTCGGAACTGGCGTTGGCCTGGTTGCCGAGCTTGTCCTTCAGCCTCTGGATCGCCATGGCGTTGCGGCCGGCGCCGTCGGGCCGCCAGCGTGGCAGGAAGAAGCAACTCAAGCCCGACTTCGTTTGCGCCAGCACCAGAAAGGCGTCGCACATTGGCGCTGACATGAACCACTTGTGGCCGGTGATGCGGTAACGCTCGCCCCAGGCGTCGCTGCCATCGGCTTCGGCGCGGGTGGTGTTGGCGCGCACGTCCGAGCCGCCCTGCTTCTCGGTCATACCCATTCCCATCGTCAAGCCGGTCTTCTGGTCATGCGGGGCAAAGCGCGCGTCGTAGCGCCTGCTCGCCAGGCCCGGACCCCATTGCGCATACAGCGCGGCGTTGGCGCGCAGCGCCGGCGTTACCGCGTAGGTCATCGAGATCGGACACAGCACGGAAGGCTCGGCCTCGGTGAACAGCATGAAGGCCGCAGCGCGTTCGACATGAGCGCCAGCGCCCTGCGACCAGGGTGTGCCGTGCAGGCCGTGGCGCATGGCAAGTTCCATCAGCGCGTGGTAGCTGGGATGAAATTCGACCTCGTCGAGGCGATGCCCAAAGCGGTCATGGCTGCGCAGTTGTGGGCCATGGGTGTTGGCCCAGCGCGCATGCTGTTGCACCCCAGCTGAACCCGCCTCGGCGCCAAGCTGGGCCAGGCTGCTTGTATTCAGGTCAGGCTGGTTGAAGGCAAGCGCATCGATCAGGCCGACATTGCCTGTGAAAAGATTGACATCGACCAGCGGCGTGCTCTGGTTAATGACCTGGTGCGTGTTGTCCATGATGGCGTCCCCTTGCCTCACAAATGAGGGATGGTTCGCGTCCCATTGTGCGCCCGCCGCAGCCGCCAAGGGTTGCGCAATCTCAAGCTCCGGCGATGCTCTGAATGGCGCCCTAGTCTTACTGTGTTATTAAAATCAAGGCTTATCCGCACATTTTGATGCGGAGGGTGAGCTTTGATGAACGATCTGCAAGAATTCGAGGCATACATGGTGCATTTGAGCGAAGGCTTGGGGCATGTTGACCGGCATGCTGGGCTGCGCGGGTACTGTACCGGGCTGATGTCGCCACTGGCGCGCAAGAGCGTGGAGCCGATGGCCGCGCAGGTGGACCCGCTGCACGTGCGCTCGCGCCATCAATCACTGCATCATTTTGTGGCTGATGCGACCCTTTGCGGTCCTTCCGGCAGCCCAATGAGATGGAACTCCAACAACAATTGGGTTGGTGGTTCTTGACTGGACAATTCCGCCCCGTTTGAACCCGTATTCAGTTCATAGTGCAAGCGTTCGTAATCAAGTCCGGCGCCTGTTATAGTGCCACGCTAACGGCGAGTGACTCGCCAGGAGGCGTTAGAAATGGGCGATATCTACAAGGGCAGTTGCTTTTGCGGCGAAGTGGAATTCGAAGTCACTGGCACACCGGCGGTAATGGGGTATTGCCATTGCAAGGACTGCACGACTTGGTCGGCCGCGCCGATCAACGCTTTCAGTCTCTGGGCGCCCGACAATGTACGTATCACCAAGGGCGAAGCCAGTGTCGGCACCTTCAACAAGACCGAAATTTCCTACCGCAAGTTCTGCAAGGTCTGTGGCGGCCATCTCATGACCGACCATCCCGGCATGAAGCTGGTGGATGTCTATGCGAGCGTATTGCAAGGCTTCACTCACGCGCCGACGCTGCACGTGCATTACGGGAACAAGATGGTTTCCTTGAAGGACGGGTTGCCGAAGTTCAAGGACCTGCCGGCCGATTTCGGCGGCTCGGGAGAGATGCTGCCCGAGTAACCCGGCCGGCGCCGCCGCGACGAGGCGTCAATCCGGCGCACCTGCGCGGCGCATCGCCTCCGCAAACCGTGCCCAATCGCCGTCATCGCGATACGGCAGAGGGTGCATCCTGTGGAGCCGAAACTCGGGCTCTTCCTCCAAGAGGCGGGCAACCGCGTCGTGGGCGCCGCCTTCGTCTCCGTCCAGCAAGCGGCTGACGGCGAGACCTGCCAGGTTCGGCGGCAAGCCCGGAGCGGACTGGTCGGCCCTCTGGAACCAGTTGACGGCCTCGTCATATCGCCCGGCGCCCCAATGGCCGTAAGCGGCGATCCGGCTGTACAGGTGGACGTACGGATCGCGGATGTCGATGTTCACGGCGCGCATCGCGCTCTCCGCTCCGGCGTCGGACTCACCTGCGAATACTTGCGCAGCGCCGAGCAACCAGAGGCCCATGTTGTAATCGGCATTGAGCTCGAGGGAGCGGCGGGCCGCTGCCGCCGCGTCCCGGTGGCGCCTTCGTGCAAACAGCAGGAGGCCGGCGTTCGTCACGTGCAACATGTCGCTTCGGTTGTTCAGACGGAGCGCCTCTTCAATGCGCTTGAAAGCGAGATTTGTAACGGCGTCCTCAGGTTTGCGAAATCCATAAAGGAACTCGGCAATCCCCAGTCCCGCGGCGGCCATGGCGAGGGCCATGAAGCTCTTGGGTTGGAGTTCGAGGCTCTGCTCGGCAATCTCGCCGCCGCCCTGCCAGCCTGCCTTGGTGGGGGTGAAAAAGCTGACACCGGCGAGCGTAAGCAGCTCTTCGAACGAAAGCTCGTCCAGCGGCCGATTCGCCAGGCGCGCCGCATCGTCGGCGGCGACACGCCGCCGCACGCTCATGGCCATACGGGGAGCGCAGCGGTCGAGGATGTCGAAGGGGTCGCAAGTGTCCTCGTCGTAGCGGTCCGACCAGACCTGCTGGTCCCCGTCAACGGCGACCAGCCGTGCAAAGATGCGGGATCGGCTGGCCGCAAGGCGCACGCTGCCCTCCACGGAGTAGTGCGCCTTGGCCCGCTCGGTGGTGATCTCGAGCCCCGTAAGACGGGCAAGGTGCGCCCTGAGCTCGTCGCCGAGATCGGCGCCGATCCGTGCCTCCTCCGGGCCGCGGCCCTCGAGGTTTGCGACGAAGACGCGCGGCTTGCCCTGCGCGCGCAGGGAAGAAAGCTTGCGGGGCCAGGACCAGACCCGGATCGACCGGGAGATGTTCTTGAACTTCCGCTCGCCGTTGTCGAAGAAGACGGCGTCGAAGCGGTTCGCCACGCCATCGCGAACCGACTGGGAAATGAGCACGCCGCCGGGGTCGGCCATCCCCTCCAGCCGTGCGGAGATGTTGACTCCATCGCCATACACCGTGCCGTCGGACTTCTCGAGCACGTCCCCGAGATGAACGCCGATCCGGAACCGCATTCGGCGCTCCTCGGAGGCATCGGCAGCGTGTGTCTTCAGTGCTTCCTGAACCGAGAGTGCGGCGTTCACCGCTCCGGTCGCGGTCTCGAACACGGCGAGCACAGAGTCCCCGGCCATGTCGATGACCCTGCCCTGATGGGACTCGATCTGAGCACGAAACGTAGCGCGGGCAGCATCGAGCGCGCCCACGGTGCCCAGCTCATCGGCGGCCATTAGCCGCGAATAGCCCGCCACGTCCGCGGCCAGAATCGCCGCAAGCCGCTGCCGGAGGCCGGTATCGCTCAATGCCCCTCCCCGAGAGGTCTGAGCTGGCGATAGTAACTCCGATTCGATTTAGTCCCAGAACTTACACGCGAGCGGCTGAGGAATTCCAAGCGCATGAGCCCAAGTATCACACCGTAACGCCGCCCCGGAAAACGCGGTGCGGCGCAGCCTCGACGAGGCAGCATCAATCAGATCCAGGAATTTTCGCCCCACTGCGCACAGGGGTGCGTGTGCGGCTGCCCACTGGCGCAGCCCTACCCCAACGATGCCATCGCCCCCCCACCGCGACTTGCGCCAAGCTGTGCGCTGATCGAGCGAGTCAGCCGGTGCTGGCTGGACTGCCATATCCCAGGCCGGCACGGCATCTACAGCGTCCCCGGCATCCCGCGCATCGCAGTCATCCCACAGAGGCGGCCCGCGCGCCGGTGTCATGCGCGGCGGCTCGGTGTCCACCCCGATGTGCGCCAATATCTTGGCGATAGCTGCGCCGTAGGTGATGAAGGCGATGATGCGCATTGGCCCACCGCACTGCGGGCAGATGAGCGGGAACACCTCGTGTTCTTTGAGGTGTTGGTTAGTTGAGGTACTGGCACAAGCCGCGCTTGACGAACCGACCGTGACCCTTGCGACCGGTGAACTTGTCGTTTTCGATCACGACCATGCCACGCGAGAGCACCGTGTCTACTTTGCCGTCGACGACGAAACCCTCCCACGAGGAGTGATCCATGTTCATGTGGTGCTTGTCGTTGATCCCGATCTTTGTTTTCTTGTTCGGGTCCCAAACAAGAATGTCGGCATCGGAGCCGGCGGCGATGATCCCCTTTTGCGGGTACATGCCAAACATGCGCGCCGGCGTGGTGCTGCAGGTTTCCACCCAACGCTCGAGGCTGAGTTCGCCCAGCACGACGCCCTGATAGATGAGTTCCATACGGTGCTCAACACCGCCCATGCCGTTTGGAATCTTGGAAAAGTTGCCGATGCCGAGTGCTTTTTGATCCTTGAAACAGAACGGACAATGGTCGGTGCTGACCACGGCCAGTTCGTTCATGCGCAAACCCTTCCACAGGTCGGCGTGGTGATGGTGCTTGTCATGCTTGCTCCGTACCGGTGGGCTGCAGACGAACTTGGCGCCCTCGAAGCCCGGGCGAGCAAGGTGATCTTCGAGTGTCATGTACAGATACTGCGGGCAGGTCTCAGCGAACACGTTCAAGCCCTCGTGACGAGCTTCGGCCACGGCATTGAGCGCCTCGGAAGCCGACATGTGCACGATGTACAGCGGCACGTTGCCCGCCACTTGCGACAGCACGATCGCCCGATTGGTGGCTTCACCCTCCAGCAAACTTGGCCGGCTGATCCCGTGATATTTCGGATCGGTTTCACCGCGAGCAATGTGTTGCTGCACGAGCACATCAATCGCAATGCCGTTTTCGGCATGCATCAGGATCATGGCGCCATTTTTACTTGCCGTCTGCATGGCGCGCAAAATTTGCGCGTCGTCGCTGTAAAGCACACCCGGGTAGGCCATGAACAACTTGAAACTGGTGACACCCTCGTGATCAACCAGATACGTCATATCCTTCAGCGACTGCTCGTCTACACCGCCGAGGATCTGATGAAAGGCGTAGTCGACGGCACAGTTGTCATCGGCCTTGCGATGCCACTCGGCCAGAGATTCATGAACGCTCTCGCCATAACGCTGCAGCGCCATGTCGACGATGGTGGTGACACCGCCCCATGCCGCGGCGATGGTGCCCGTTTCAAACGTGTCGCTGGCAGCGGTTCCACCGAAAGGCAGTTCCATGTGCGTGTGCACGTCGACACCACCGGGTACGACATATTTGCCGGTGGCGTCAATGACTCGGTCGGCGGTGATGCTGAGTGCCTGCGACTGACCACGATCGAGAACCGCGACAATCTTTTCGCCGTCGATCAGGATGTCTTGTTGATGTTGACCGGTCGGGCTGATGACCGTGCCGTTGGTGATGAGTGTTCGTGCCACAACTACCTCCGTTTTCTAGCGTCGTACCAATTCATCATATGCATCCGGACGACGATCACGGTAGAACGCCCAATGATCGCGCACCGTTTTGATTTTGTCCATGTCCAGATCACGAACGATCAACTCTGGCTTGTACGGATCGCCCACGTTGCCGACAAACTTGCCCTCCGGATCGACGAAGTAACTCTGACCGTAGAAGTCGTCATCACCGACGAATAGGAATTCCAAGCGCATGAGCCCAAGTATCGCAGCGTAACGCCGCCCCGGAAAACGCGGTGCGGCGCAGCCTCGACGAGGCATCGTCAATCAGATCCAGGAATTTTCGCCCCACTGCGCACAGGGGTGCGTGTGCGGCTGCCCACTGGCGCAGCCCTACCCCAACGATGCCATCGCCCCCCACCGCGACTTGCGCCAAGCTGTGCGCTGATCGAGCGAGTCAGCCGGTGCTGGCCGGACTGCCATATCCCAGGCCGGCACGGCATCTACAGCGTCCCCGGCATCCCGCGCATCGCAGTCATCCCACAGAGGCGGCCCGCGCGCCGGTGTCATGCGCGGCGGCTCGGTGTCCACCCCGATGTGCGCCAATATCTTGGCGATAGCTGCGCCGTAGGTGATGAAGGCGATGATGCGCATTGGCCCACCGCACTGCGGGCAGATGAGCGGGAACACCTCGTAGATGCGGGCAATCAACGCGGCCCAAAGGTAGTGCGCCGCAGAGCGCGGTTTGGGCTTGGCTTCAGGTTCAGGCGCGCCCCCCCAACCCAACCACCCCAGTCCCCACGCAGCCGGCTCCATGCATCGACCGAGAAACCGCCGCCGTGGGCATAGGCTGCCATGTCTTCGGCATCATGCGCTTCAAGGTGGCCGCGTGCCACGAAGGCGCGCAGGATGCGACGGCGCACGTCGGCCTGCACCTGGGCAATGGCGCTCTCATCAAGGCCAGTCGCTGCGTGAAACTTGACCACTTGGGGCACTGGGCTAGATAACACAGCGTTCGACAATGGCCTCACCGCGAGCAACGCGCCCTGGCGACAGCGCGTCAAGGTCGAGTTCACCCCAGCTCCCGGTGGCGATTTGTTGTGCCAGCGCCTGTCCGACCGCCGGCGCCTGCTGCATCCCATGCCCGGAGAAACCGCAGGCCAGGTAGAGATTGTCGAGGCCGGGCAGGGCGCCGACCAGACCGTTATGGTCAAAGGTGTTCATTTCGTAGTAACCGGCCCAGGCGCTGACGACGCGCGCCGCCTCAAAAGCCGGAACCCGCTGCGCCAGTTGCGGCCAGATGACCTCGTCGAACAGGCCATGGTCGATCGCCTCGAGCGGCGGCTCGTCGAGGTCCTCGCCGCGTGGCGGCGCTCCGGTGATGTAGCGGCCGTGACCATCGGCATGGGCGCCACCCTCCGGGCGAAACCAGGTGCCGGCCGGGTCAATCACCAGCGGCGCATCGGGTAACTGCAACGGCGCGTCAAAGACAAAGACATCGCGCTTGCGCGCGCGCACGGGCAGGTCCAGTCCCAGATCGGTCAGCAGCCGGGCCGACCAGGCACCCGCGGCCAGCACAAGTTCATCGAGCTCGAAGCGCTTGCCGTCATGGCAGCTCACCTGCCGGATGCGGCCGCCCGTTGCGTGCAGTGCGGTCACCTCGCCATGCACAAACTGCGCGCCGCAGGCCATCGCCTTGCGCCGAAATGCCTGCAATACCGACCAGCCATCGAACCAGCCTTCGCCCGACAGGCCGAGAGAACCGAGCGCCAGTCCCTCGACCGACAACCATGGGAAACGCCGAGCCAGCGCAGCCGGGTCGAGCAGAGCCACATCGACGCCCAGGCTTCGTTGCAGATCATGCTGTTCGCGCATCAGGGGCACGCCCGCGGCGCTGGCCAGGTACAGGTAGCCCGGCTCGACCAGACCAATCTCGGGCCGCTCTGCGCCCTGTTCGAGTTCTTCGCCGATACGCCGGTAAAACGCCAGGCTCTTGAGCGACAGCGCGATATTGATCGCAGTGGAAAACTGCTGGCGAATGGCGCTGGCTGACAGCGCACTGGAGGCCTGTTGATAGGCTGGGTCGCGCTCGATCACAATGGGCAACAGGCCATGGTCGCGCGCCAGAAAACACGCTGTCGCCGCCCCCATCACACCACCACCGATCACTACAATGCGCCGCATGCTTCGAGTGTATTCGGCCGATCAGGTGCACGCCGCGTTGCCCTGGCCAGCACTGGTCGAGCAGCTCGCGCTTGCCTTCGCCGCCGGGGCCGAGGTCCCGGTGCGGCACGCGCACTCGCTCGGAGGCGCCGACGCGCTGCTGTTGATGCCAGCCTGGTCACAGGCGGCGCTTGGCGTCAAGCTGGTCACCGTCATGCCGGACAACGCCAGCCGCGGCGCCGGCACAGTGCAAGCAAGCTACCTGCTGCTGGACCGGCACACCGGCGAAGCCAGGGCCCTGCTCGACGGCGAGGCACTGACACTGCGCCGCACGGCAGCCGCTTCCGCATTGGCCGCCAGATACCTGGCGCGCAGCGACGTCCGCTGCCTGCTCATTGTCGGCAGCGGTCGGCTCGCCGGCTGGATGGCGCGCGCCCATTTCGCGATTCGACCGGGTATCGAGCGCGTTCTGATCTGGGGTCGTCGTCCAGAGGCCGTTGCAGCCCTGGCCGAGGCACTTCGCAGCGAAGGCCTGCCGGCCCAGGCCACGTTGCAGCTCGAGGCCGCGGCCCGACATGCCGACATCATCAGTTGCGCCACCACATCGACCAGCCCCTTGTTGCTGGGCGAGTGGTTGAAGCCTGGTTGCCACCTTGATCTGGTCGGCGCCTTCAAGCCGGACATGCGCGAAACCGACGACAACGCTGTCCTGCGTTCGCGCGTCTTTGTCGATACCTATTCGGGCGCCCTGGCCGAAGCCGGCGACCTGCTGCAACCGCTGCGTGACGGACTCATCACGCGCGAGCACATCCTGGCTGAGCTGGCTGAACTGGTGCGCGGCACGGCAAGGGGGCGCCAGAACGAGCAGGAAATCACGCTGTTCAAGTCGGTCGGAAGCGCGCTGGAAGACCTTGCGGCGGCACGGATGGTGTGGGCTGGTGGCTGAGCCGCCGCCAAGTGATACATTTCGACGGGCGGTCGGGCGCTTGACCTGTCCATGGGGGAATCCCGATCTTATCGATCGAAGCGCAACCAGGAGAGCCGCCACGTCCCAAATCCCTCGTCAGTTTCTTGCCGCGACCGCCGTTGCGTCGGTGAAGCATGAGGTCTGAGTCGGTGGCGGTACGACGCGACAGGTTCTGGCTGTGGCGGCATCTCGGCGTCGGCGCGGCGGCGCTTGCGGTCATGTATCTGTTCCGCGAAAGCCGCGCCGAGTGGTCCCCGATGCATGCGTGGAATCGCGCGCTCGGGGACGCAAGCCTGGTCCTGCTTGCCGTCGCGATGTCGACCGGACCGCTGGCGCGCATCTGGCCTGCGGCGGCGCGGCTGCTGCCCTGGCGGCGCGAGATCGGCATCTGGACGGTGGTGTACGGCGCGGCGCACACGCTGGTCATCCTCGACGGCTGGGTGGAATGGGACCTGCCCAGGCTGTTCGGTTTCCTGCGCAACCCGAACACCGGCGGGTACGTCATGGTCCTGCACGGCTTCGGGCTGGGCAATGCGCTCGGCGTGCTTGCGCTGGTCTACGGCACGGTTCTTGCGCTGACATCGAACAACCTGAGCCAGCGGATCCTCGGCGGTTCGACGTGGAAATTCCTGCAACTCAGCACCTATACGCTGTGGATGCTCTCGGTGACGCATACCGCCTATTTTCTGTACCTGCACTTCCTCGACTTCCACCGTCAGGTCCCGGCGCCCAACTGGCTCCAGGCGCCGTTCGCGGTGCTGGTGCTGGCGGTCCTGGCGTTGCAAACCTGGGCGTTCTGGGCCACCTGGCGCCGCCGGACGAAGCGCAGCCTTGCCGCATGAGCGCCAGCGACCTCATGCGCAGCGCAGGGTTCGCCGCCGCGACGTTCGGGTTGCTCGGAATCGTTTCGGCGCTATGGGACAACCCGCTGTTCATGCGGATGACGCCGACGAGCGGCTTCGAGATCGGCTTGCTGCTGGTTCAGTCGGCGTTGGCCGGCCTCTATCTCGGCATCAGGCGAGCGCAGCCTTGCGCCGCCAAATCCGCGGGGGCGGGCGGCGTCCTGGGGTTCCTCGGCATCGCCTGCCCGGTGTGCAACAAGCTCCTGGTCCTGGTCTTCGGCGCCTCGCTGCTGCTCGAGTATTTCGAGCCGGTCCGGCTCTATGTCGGTCTGGCTGGGGCGGCGCTGCTTGGCTACGCCTTATGGGCGAAGCTGGCGCGCACCGACTGCGGCGCCCCGGCCCGGGAGGCCTAGGCCGTGTCCTCGATCAGGGGATTCCCGAAGTGGTGTGATGCACGCAGAGTCGGCCTTCAACGAGAGATTGAGCGATGACGCGAAGGCCGCTTAAAACGGTACAAAACGCTTGGAAAATGCCGTAAGTTGACGCGCCCCATGAAATCAAACACCCCGCTACCGCTAGCCTACAAGAAGAAACACTCGCACTGGGACGACACGCTCTCTTTTGGGAAGGCCTTCCTGAAGCAGCCCTTTAGCACGGGAGCAATTGCCCCGAGCTCCAAGTACCTGGCTCAGCGCATCGTCGCGGACCTGGATCTTGACCGAGCCAAGCATGTCGTCGAAGTGGGGCCCGGTACCGGAGCCATCACGCAGGCAATCTTGGGCCGCCTCAAGGAGCCTTCCCAATACTTAGGGATTGACCTAAACCCAATCTTTATCCAGCGTCTTCGCCTGCGCTTCCCCGACGCGTGTTTTCATCTTGGTTCGGCAGAACGCTTGCGCTCGGAACTCAACGCCCGTCAGATCGAAACAGTCGATTTCGTTATCTCCGCCCTTCCCTGGACTCTTTTCAGTCCACAGCGGCAACATACGATTCTCACGGAAATCGCGCAGTCGCTCTCCACCCAGGGCGAGTTCACGACCTTCGCCTACGTCCACAGTTTGTTCCTACCCAGCTGGCGACGATTTCGTCGGGTCCTCAACGAGCACTTCAATTCGGTTTCTCAGAGCCGAATCATCTGGGCCAATCTCCCGCCCGCCGTGATCTGTCATTGCAAGAATAGTTGATTCAACCCGTCATGGCGAAGACTTGGCATTTCACCGCGAGTTGTTAAAACAATCCCGACTTCGCGTCTTGGCGCCATCGTGCTTGAGCCGACCCGCAGCAGGTTCGGAATCAAAAAAGGGCAGCCAGACTTCCTCTGCGCTGCCCTGAATCGAGCGCCGCGCCCTTGGCCCGAGGGCCTTGGCGCGGGCCGTCAGCGGATCAAAGTTCGGTGTACTTGCCCTTCGACCACTTGTACCAGATGTACTCGACCCCCTTCACGTCGCCCTTGGCGTCATAAACGATGTCGCCGACGACGGTCTTGAACTTGGTCTTGTTCATCACTTCAGCCACCTTCTTCATGTCGGTGCTTTTCGCCTTGTTGGCGGCTTCGGCCCAGACCTGCATGGCGGCATAGGTGTACAGCGTGTAGCCTTCGGGGTCGTACTTCTTGGCCTTGAATTTCGCCACGACGTCCTTCGCGTTCGGGTTCTTGCGCGGGTCCGGGTTGAAGGTCATCAGGATACCTTCGCCGGCATCACCGGTGATCTTCCAGAGCTCCTCGGTCACCAGCGCGTCGGCGCCGATAAATTGCGCCTTCAGGCCCTGCTCACGCATCTGGCGCACGATCAGCCCGCCCTCGGTGTGGTAGCCGCCCAGGTAGACGACATCGATGCCAGCGGCCTTCATCTTCGACACCAGCGCGGTGTAGTCCTTCTCGCCGGCGGTGTAGGCCTCGTACATCACCTCCTTCAGGCCGGCCTTGTTCATCGCCTTCTGGGTCTCGTCAGCGACGCCCTTGCCGTAGGCCGACTTGTCATGAATGATCGCGACCTTCTTGCCCTTGAAGGTCTTGGCCATGTAGTTGCCGGCAAACAGGCCCTGCGCATCGTCCCGGCCCACCGTGCGGAACACGCCAGGACCAGCGCGTTCGTCGGTCAGCTTCGGATTGGTCGAGGCCGGGGTGATCTGCAGCACGCCGCTCTCCGCATAGACCTTGGAGGCCGGAATCGACGAGCCCGAGCAGAAGTGCCCATTGACAAACACCACCTTGTCGCTGACCGCCTTGTTGGCAATCACCACCGCCTGCTTCGGATCGCAGGCGTCGTCGCCAATCAGCAGTTCAAGCTTCTTGCCGAGCACGCCGCCCTTGGCATTGATGTCCTCGACCGCCATCTCGGCGCCGCGTTTGAGCTGCTCGCCAAACGAGGCGTACTGGCCGGTCATGGGCCCATGCGCGGCCACCCTGATTTGCGCCAGCGCGGGCAGCGCAAACAGCGACGCCGCCAGCGCCGCAACCCCTAACAGTTTGTGTTTCATCCTTGACTCCTTCATAGATTGATTTTTCCTGCTTCAACCCTCTGCCCAGGCGCCGCAGGTGGTGCGCCGGGCTCGACACTCAGCAACAACTTCAGACCTTCTGCCGGCCTCCTTCCAGGTAGGCTGCGCGAACCTCATCGCGCAGCAACAACTCGCGGCCGGTTCCCGACATTGTGACGCATCCGTTCACCATTACATAGGCCCGGTGCGCCAGCCGCAGCGCGTGATTCGCATCCTGCTCGACCAGCAGCACGGTCAGCCCGTCGCGCCGATTGAGCTCCCTGAGGGTGTTGAAAATTTGCTTGACGATGATCGGCGCCAGTCCCAGCGAGGGTTCGTCGAGCAGCAGCAGGCGCGGCCGCATCATCAGGGCGCGCGCAATCGCCAGCATCTGCTGCTCACCGCCGGACAGGGTGCCGCCGCGTTGCAGCAGGCGCTGCTCCAGGTGCGGAAAGACCTGGCAAACCCGCTTCAAATCCTGCTCGAAATGCTCGCCGCCATTGATCGCCGCGCCCATCATCAGATTCTCGCGCACCGTCATGCGCGGAAAGATGCGCCGCCCTTCCGGGCACTGCGCCAGCCCGAGGCGGGCAATCTCGTGCGTCGGCAGCGCGGTGATGTTCTGCCCGTCGAAGGTGATCGACCCCTCACGCGCTCGCGGCAGGCCGAAAATCGTCATCATGGTGGTCGACTTGCCAGCGCCGTTGGCGCCAATTATGGCAACAATCTCGCCCTCGTTGATCTCCAGGTCAACGCCGCGCAATGCCACGATGCTGCCGTAGGCCGCGACGACGTTGCGCAGGCTCAGGAGCGGACTGGTCACCCCGGGTCCCCCAGCGGCTGCGCGTCTTCCAGCTCTTCCTCACCCAGGTAGGCGGCGATCACCTTGGGGTTGTCCTGCACCTCCCGGGTCGTTCCCTCGGCCAGCTTGCGCCCATAGTCGAGCACCACCACATGGTCCGAAATCTCCATCACCACGCTCATGTCGTGCTCGATCAACAGTAACGAAACCGCATGCTGGTCGCGCAGAAATCGCAGCAGCTCGTTGAGCTGCTGCGATTCACGGGCATTGAGCCCGGCCGCGGGCTCGTCCAAGCACAGCAGTTCGGGCTCGGTGCACATGGCGCGAACGATTTCGAGGCGGCGCTGGTCGCCGTACGGCAGCGACGCCGCGGGCGCGTCGGCCCTGGCCAGCAGGCCGACGCGGTCCAGCCAGTAACGCGCCTTGTCCACCGCCTTGGCCTCGGCCCGGGCAAACGAGCGCAGGCCAAAAATGCCGCCGACCGTGAACCAGGAGGCACGCATCAGCACGTTGTGCTGCGCCACCATCAGGTTCTCCAGCAGCGTCATGCCGCCGAACAGGCGGATGTTCTGAAAGGTCCGGGCCACGCGCGCGCGAAAAGCTATCGAGTGCTCCGGCAGGCGCTCCAGCCGCCGCAACCGGCCATCGCCACCATGCATGGTGATCCGTCCCCTGGTCGGACGGTAGAAGCCCGTGATGCAGTTGAAGGCCGTCGTCTTGCCAGCGCCATTCGGACCGATGATGGCGGTGATGTCGCCGCGTTTTGCCTGGAACGAGAAATCGTCGATCGCCAGCAGTCCGCCAAACTGCATGGTCAGGCCGGCAACGCTGAGGAGGGTGGCGTCCATGCCGTCAGGGATACTCTGCATGAGACGCGCGCCCTAGCCCTTGCCCTGCGACACCAGGTCGGCGCCGATGGATTTGGCCTGGCCGAGCAAGATGGAGGGTTGGCGCTCGCCGACCAGGCCGCGTGGCCGCCAGATCATGATCAGCACCATCGCCAGCCCGAAGGCGAGCAGGCGGTACTGGTTGATTTCCCGGAACACCTCGAAGACACCGATCAGCACGAAGGCGGCGATCGCCACGCCCAGTTGCGAGCCGAGGCCGCCCAGCACGACGATGGCCAGGATCGTCGCCGATTCAATGAAGCTGAACGATTCCGGGCTGATGAAGCCCTGGCGCGTGGCAAAGAAGCATCCCGCCAGGCCGCCAAACATGGCGCCAATGGCAAAGGCCGTCAGCTTCGTGTTGCGCACGTTGATGCCGAGCGACTTGCAGGCGATTTCGTCCTCGCGCAGCGCCTCCCAGGCGCGACCGACCGGCAGCCGGCGCAGGCGCAGGGTGACGAAATTCGTCACAAAGGCCAGCAGCAGAATCAGGTAATAGAGGTAGATGATCCGGTGCATCGGATCAAACGGCAGGTGGAAGAAGCGCGAGAAGCTCATCACCTCCTCGTCCGCCGAAAACGGCAGCCCGAAGAACGAGGGCCGCGGGATGCCCGACAGGCCATTCGGCCCGCCGGTGAATTCGTACCAGTTCAGCAGCACGATGCGAATGATCTCGCCAAAGGCCAGCGTCACGATCGCCAGGTAGTCGCCACGCAGGCGCAGCACGGGAAAGCCAAGCAGCAGGCCCCAGAAGGCCGCCAGCACACCCGAGATGGGAAGCGCGACCCAGAACGACATCTCGAAATGAATCGCCAGCAGCGCGAAGGTGTAGGCGCCGACGGCGTAAAAAGCGACGTAACCCAGATCCAGCAGACCGGCCAGCCCCACGACCACGTTCAAGCCCCAGCCGAGCATGACGTAGGTCAACACCAGGATGCCCAGATCGACGATGTAGCGGTCGGAAAAAGGCAGCCACGGCAACACCACCGCCAGCCCGACCAGCAGCGGCACGATAAAGCGCGTCTGGCGCGCCAGCGTCGATTTCCAACCGAGCAGCGTGTCGCCAAGAACCGGCCTGGCCTGCGCGAGCCGAGCGTCGCGGCGCGCCCAGAACAGTCGCAGCAGCAGGCGACCGGCAAAGACCACGGCCACCGCGATCGCCACCGCTCCCCAGCGCTGCACCAGTTCCAGGCTCTGCCCGGCGCCGGCCTGGGTCTTGAGACCCAGGATCGGCGCGGCCAGGGCCAAGGCGACCAGACCAGCGAGCAGCGCGTCCTTCAGCGCGGCGCGCCAGGCGGCTGCGGACACCTTCGACGTCAAACCTTCTCCACCTCGGGCCGGCCCAACAGGCCGCTGGGCCGGAAGATCAGCACAATGGCCAGGATCGAGAACGCGGCCACGTCCTTGTACTCGATCGAGAAGTAGGCCGACCAGAAGGTTTCGATCAGACCAATCATCAGGCCGCCCAGCACCGCGCCGGGCAGCGAGCCAATGCCGCCCAGCACCGCCGCCGTGAACGCCTTCACGCCGACGATGAAGCCGATGTAGAAGTCAATCACGCCGTAGTACAGCAGGTACATGGTGCCGGCCACGGCGGCCAGCGCAGCGCCCATGACGAAGGTGATTGAAATGGTGCGATCGGTATTGACACCAAGCAGCGACGCCATCTTCATGTCCTGCTCGCAGGCGCGCTGGGCGCGACCGAGCTTGGTGCGGGCAATCAGGTACCAGAACACGGCGAGCGTCAACAGGGTCACCAGGATGATCAGAATCTGCATGTTCGACATGCGAACGACAAAATCACTCGAATCCATCATGGTGAAGCCGCCCTTGACCATCGGCTGCATCGGCTTGACCCGCGCTCCTTGCGTCACCTGCACCATGTTCTGCAGGACCACGGCGATGCCGATCGCCGTGATCAGCGGCGCCAGGCGGAACGATCCGCGCAGCGGACGGTAGGCGACCCGCTCGATGGTCCAGCCGTAGAGCGAGGTGCAGGCGGTGCTCAGAATCAGAGTCAGCACCAGCAGCAGAGGAATGCTGAGCACGCCGAGCATGGGCAGCCCGACAATGGAAATCAGCGCGATGAATGCGCCGACCATGAAAACGTCGCCGTGCGCAAAGTTGATCATGCCGATGATGCCGTAGACCATGGTGTAGCCGACGGCGATCAGGCCATAGACCGAACCCAGCGTGACACCGTTGATCAACTGCTGCAAAAAATATTCCAAGCCGACTTTCCTGGATTGTTGCAATGCGTGGGTTGTCTGCGCGCTGCGTGTTCCAGCGTCACGGTATTTCATGAGGGAGCGCAACCCCTGTCAAGAGGGATTGCGATAGCGTGACACGGGCGCTAACCCGGTGCTGTCACGCTCGCCGGACCCAGGGGCCGGCCGTCCTGCAACAGCCGGGTCATGACCTCAGGCGTCACCAGCCGGCTGAAGTGGTAACCCTGGATCGCGTCGCAACTGTGGGCGCGCAGAAACCCGAGTTGCGCGGCCGTTTCCACGCCTTCGGCCACCAGGCGCAAGCCCAGACTGCGCGCCATCGCAATGGTGGCAACCACCACCGCGGAGTCTTCGGCATCGTCGGGGACGCCGCGGACAAAGGACTGATCGATTTTCAGCGTGCTGATCGGGAACCGCTTCAGGTAGGCCAGCGAGGAGTAACCGGTGCCAAAGTCGTCGATTGACAGGCGCACGCCGATCAAACTGATCTCGCGCAACACGGCGGCGCTGGCTTCGCTCTTGGCCAGGATCCCCTCGGTGATTTCGAGTTCAAGCTGCGCCGGATCGAGGCCGGACGCCTGGACGATCTCGCGCACCGTCTGGGCGAAATTCTGCTGCAACAGTTGGCGCGGCGAAACATTGACGGCGAGCGACAGACCGTCAAAGCCAGCCAGGTGCCATTGGTGCAACTGTTCGCAGGCGCTGCGCAGGACCCACTCGCCAATCGGCTCGATGCGCCCGGTCTGCTCGGCCAGCGCGATGAACTGCGCCGGCCCGAGCAGGCCCATTTTCGGATGCTGCCAGCGGATCAGCGCCTCGACCCCCAGAATCCGCCCCTGCGGTGACACCACCGGCTGGCAATGGAGCCGGAACTCATCGCGCTCCAGCGCGTAATGCAGTGCGTTCTCGAACGCAATCCGGTCCTACTCCTTGATCGTCATGTCAGCGGTGAAGAACTGGTAACCGTTGCCCCCGCGTTCCTTGGTTCGGTACATCGCGACATCGGCGGCACGCAGCAAATCCTTTTCCATCGTCCCGTCGGTGGGATAGACGGCCAAACCGATGCTTGGCGTGACAAAACATTCCTGGCCCTGCAACAGGAATGGCATGGTAAAGACCTGCAGGAACTGGTGCACCAGTGGACCGGCGTCCTCCAGGCGGCCGATGTCGGCCAGCACCGCGCCGAACTCATCGCCTGAAAAACGCCCGACCACGTCACCACGACGCACGCAGCTCTGCAGGCGCCGCGCCACTTCCTGCAGCAGCAAGTCACCGGCGGCGTGACCGAGCGTGTCGTTGATCGCCTTGAAGCGATCCAGGTCAATGAACAACAGGGCGACCAGACGCCCGAGCCGACTGGCGTCCTGCAGCGCCAGGCGCAACCGGTCGTTGAACAGCGCCCGCCCCGGCAGTTCGGTGAGGCCGTCGTAGTAGGCCATGTGCTCGATGCGCGCCTCGGCCTGTTTCTGCGCGTCGATGTCCGAGATCGATCCGGAGAAGCGCAGCACCTGCCCGGTCTCGTCCCATTTCGCCTGACCGATGTCGCGCACCCAGAGGTAGTCGCCCCCCTCGCGCCGAACCCGGTACTGGACGTCGAACGCCCCGCGCCGCTCGAAATGGGCGCGCCGCACCGCCTCGACCCGGCCCACATCGTCAGGGTGCAAATGCGAGACAAAGAACTCCCGCTCGCCCGTTGCATCCGCGGCAAGGCCAAACAACTCCTTGACCCGTGGCGACACGTAGCAGGCCCCGCTGAGCAGATTCCAGTCCCAGATCCCGGCCTGCGACCCACGCACCGCCGCCTCCAGCCGCTGTTCACTCTCTTCCAGCTCACTTTTGGACACCGTCGTGGCCTGTAGGCGTTCAGCCATCTGGTTGAAGCCCTCCAGCACCCGGTCAAAATCCGGGTCGCCCGATTCGCGCAACCGCACATCGAGCTGGCCGGAGGCAATCATCTGCACGCCGGAGCTCAAGCTGGACACGGCGCGGCGCACCGTGCGGCTGATCCATAGGTAGGCCGCCACTGCGCCGACCAGCGCCAGCAGCAGCGCCAGCACCATGGCGAACTGCAAACGCGCCTGTTGGGCCTGCAGCGCCTGCAGCGCAGCGGCAAGCCGTTGCGCGGCACCCGCCCTCATGCCGCCTTCATCGAACAACCGCTCCAGCACGACCCGTTGCCCGTTGAAGTCGCGGTAAAGCTGGTCGGCTTCGTCCTTTAGCGCGACGGCGTCAATCAGTTGCGGGCGCACCGCTTTCCAGATCACGGTCGCCTTCTCGACCAGTGCCTTCTCACGAGCGAGCAGCGGCAACAGCTGAATCCGCATCAGTTCATCATCGAGGCTCTCAGCCGTGCTCAGCACCAAGGTGCGGTGCGCCGCCGAAGCATCCTGGACGTAAAAGCGGATGGCCTGGGCAAGATCGATGGTCTTCAACTCGATTCCGCGCGCCGCATCGTATTTCTGCCTTGCCCGCGGCGACGAGGCGTCCATCACTGCGAGCATCTCCGCGTCGATCAAGCTGCCGATCTGGCGCACGATCACGACAACGCCGTCGACTTCGAGCTGCAGCCTGTCCGCCGCATACATGACGCGCTGGCCCTGCTGGCGATAGCTCGCGAGCAGGCGGCCGGCCTTTTCACCCAATTCGCGTTCCTACGCTGTTCGCACCGCCTGCACATAGCGTTGCTGCTGCAGGCCGATATCGTCATGGTTCTTCAGCGCGCTGGCGCGCAGTTCCGCGCCAGGCGCTGACAGGTAGCTCAGGACCTTGGCAGAAAACTCGGACACATTGATCCGAATCTCGTAGCTTGCCGCCACCGCCGGAACCGTGGACTCAGCCACCAGCGCCACCGTTTCATTCGAGGCAAGCAGGGTGCGGTAGGTCAGGCCGCCCAGCAGCAAGGTGGCCAGCGCCACGCCGAGCTATTGCGACAGGGTCAAGGAACGCCTGCGAAAGATTGCCGGCCACTTCGTCATTTTGTGATCCATGGTGCCTTACACCTGGATGGTCGGGCGCGACGGGGAAAGATGCTCGGGCGCAATCCCGAGGTCCTGCAAATCCGCTGGCAGCGCCCGCCCGGTGATCAACGCGGCGGCAGCACGAGCGGCGCCGGCTGCCGTCTGGATGCCGTAGCCGCCCTGCGCGGCGAGCCAGAAAAACCCGCTCACTTTCGGGTCATAGCCGGCAACCAGGGTCCGGTCTGCGACAAAGCTGCGCAGGCCGGCCCACTTCGAATGGATGCGCGGGATGGTGAGCGTCGTGGCCCGAGACAGACGGTCCACCAGCACGGCGATGTCGTACTCGTCGGGTTGCGCATCGCACGGCGGCGAGGGTGTCTCATCAGCCGGGGAGGCCAGCAGGCGTCCCGCATCGGGCTTGAAGTAATAGCTTTCCTCGACGTCGACCACGGCCGGCCAGTCGTAAATTGCAACGCCCGGCGGCGGCTCAAAGGTGATTGCGGTGCGCCGCAGCGGCTTGAGGCCAATCGGTCCGGCTCCGGCCAGTTGCGCGATGGTTTCTGCCCAGGCGCCAGCAGCGTTCACCAGCACCGGCGCGCTGAACTCGCCGGCCCGGGTTGCAACCTGCCAGCGCGCGGCGCTGCGGACCAGACCCTCGACGTTCGCGTTGCAAAACAGCCTGCCGCCGCGTTCACGCATGCCCCGCAGGAAACCCTGGTGCAAACTGTGCACGTCGATGTCCATCGCATCGGGTTCCCACAGTCCGCCGGCCACCTGCTCGGCGCTAAAAACCGGCACCCGCTCTCGCACCTGCTCTCCGCTCCAGAGGGTCAGGTTATTGACGATCTTCAGACCCTGGACAAGCGCCTGCTCCAGCGCCTCGCGCTGTTGCGAGTTGCCAACCAGCAGCGCGCCGCGCGGCGTCAGGATCGGGTGCTCGGCGAAGCCCGGCGGAGGCTGCAGGTAGAAGCTGCGCCCGGCCCGGGTCAGGGCCCGCATGGTGGCGTTGCCGTAGGTCTCGGTGAACAGCGCGGCCGAGCGGCCCGTGCTGTGGTAGCCGGGCTGGTCTTCACGCTCAAGCAGGATCACCCGGCCCTGTGCTGCCAACTCGTAGGCGACCGAGGCGCCCGCCATGCCGGCGCCGATGACGATGAAGTCACAAGACTCAGGCCGCAACGCAAGCACCCTCGAAGTTGCACAGCTCCGGCCTGAGTTCCAGTCGCCTACGCTGCGCAGTTGCACAGGCGCAACGCTCCGGCGACTCAAGCGCTGCCATAGCCGCCACCGCCCGGGGTTTCAATCACGAACACGTCGCCCGGCGCCATCTGTGTCGAACCAATATGGTCCAGCGGCTCGACGCTGCCGTCCAGCCGTTCCACATAGTTGGCGCCAAGCTGCCCCGGGCTGCCGCCGGCCATGCCAAAGGCAGGCTGGTGCCGCCCATTGCTCAAGATCGACGCCTCCATCGCCTGCAAGAAACGCACGCGACGCACGCCGCCGTCGCCGCCACGCCAGCGGCCGGCGCCACCCGAGCCATGACGAATCTGGTAGCTGTCAAGCCGAACCGGAAAACGAAACTCCAGCACCTCGGGGTCGGTCAGGCGCGAATTGGTCATGTGCGTTTGCACCACCGCCGTGCCGTCAAACCCCGGCCCGGCGCCCGAGCCACCCGAGATCGTTTCGTAGTACTGGTACTGCTGGTTGCCAAAGGTGAAGTTGTTCATCGTGCACTGACTCGCCGCCATCAGTCCGAGCGCACCGTACAGGGCGTTCGTCACGCACATCGAGGTTTCAACATTGCCCGCGACCACCGCCGCCGGCGGATTCGGGTTCAGCATGCAGCCCTCGGGAACGATCACGCGCAACGGCTTCAGGCAACCGGCATTGAGCGGAATATCGTCGTCAACCAGGGTGCGAAAAACATACAGCACGGCGGCCATGGTGACGGCCTTCGGCGCGTTGAAATTGTTCTCGAGCTGCTTGCTGGTGCCGCTGAAATCGATCGTTGCGCTGCGTGCGGCCGTATCGACCTGGATAGCGACGCGAATCAGCGCGCCGTTGTCCAGCGCCAGGCTGAATTCGCCGTCCCTTAGCGCCGTCACCACGCGTCGCACCGACTCCTCGGCGTTGTCCTGGACATGGCCCATGTAGGCTGCCACCGTGGTGCGGCCGTACTGCGCGACCATCGCGCGCAGTTCCTGCACGCCTTTTTCATTGGCGGCAATCTGGGCTTTAAGGTCGGCGATGGTTTGCTCGGGATTCCGCGCCGGGTAGGCGCCGGCGCCGAGTCGCGCGCGCAGTTCGTCCTCGCGCATGACGCCGTCTCGCAACAGCAGGAAATTGTCAAACAACACCCCTTCCTCGGCGATCGTCTTGCTGAAGGGCGGCATGGAGCCCGGGGTGCTGCCGCCAATGTCGGCATGGTGACCTCTTGAACCCACGTAAAACGTGGGTTCCGAGGCCATGGCCTGCATCTGCCCACCCCCACCCCTGCCCTCCCCCGTCAAGGGGGAGGGTGTCTGTAGAAAGACGGGCGTCACCACCGTCACGTCGGGTAGGTGCGTCCCGCCATGGTAGGGGTCATTCAGCAGGTAGACGTCACCTTCACGCATCGCCGGGTTGCGCTCGATCACGGTCTTGATCGACTCGCTCATCGAACCAAGGTGCACCGGCATGTGCGGCGCGTTGGCAATCAGGTTGCCCTCGGCATCGAACAGGGCACAGGAAAAATCAAGCCGCTCCTTGATGTTGACCGAGTACGCCGTGTTCTGCAGTCGCAGGCCCATCTGCTCGGCGATGCTCATGAACAGGTTGTTGAAGACCTCGAGCAGCACCGGGTCGACCTCGGTGCCGATTGCATGCCGCGTCACGCGCGAGCGGACTCGGGTCAGCTCGAGCGGTCCGGCAGCAAAGAGCCGCGCCTGCCAGCCAGGCTCAACGACCGTGGTGGCATTCCTCTCGGCAATGATGGCCGGGCCCGCGATGCAGGCTCCCGCCTGCAGCGACTCGCGAACAAAAAGGCCGGCAGCACGCCAGCCGGCGCTGGCCTCGTCGGACTCGCAGTACATCGGCACGCTGGCCACGGGAGGCGGCGCATGGGTGGCGGGCTCGATGCCTGCCGCCGCCGGTTGATGGCGCTCGCCCGCGCCAATGGCTTCCACCGAAACCGCCTCGATCACCAGCTCGCGCCCTGGCATCAGGAAAGCGAAGCGCTGCCGATAGGCGTCCTCGAATTCGCGCAGGATCGCCGGCAACGCCGCCATGCGCACCTGCAGCGCCGTGTCGGTGCCGGCATAGCGCAAGTGCAGCTGCTCGCGCCGCTCGATTCGCTCTGCTGCAACGCCCTGCGCCAGCAACTCGGCGCAGGCGGCAGCGCCCAGCTCGTCCAGCCGGTCCTGGGCGGCGCGCAGGCCAACCTCGTCCAGTGGCAGCTCGAGCGAAGCTTCGCGCATCTCGATCTGGTCGGCCAGGCCCATGCCGTAGGCGCTCAGCACACCGGCCAGGGGATGGACGAAAACGCGCGTCATCCCCAGCGCGTCGGCCACCAGGCAGGCGTGCTGGCCGCCGGCGCCACCGAAACACTGCAGGGTGTAGGAAGTGACGTCATAGCCGCGCGCCACCGAAATCTTCTTGATCGCGTTGGCCATGTTCTGCACCGCGATCTGGATGAAGCCGGCAGCGAGCGACTCGGCGCTGGTGTCGCGACCAGTGGCCTGGCGCACCTGCGCGGCCAGCGCCTCGAACTTGCCGAGCACACTAGCGCGGTCCAACGACTGGTCGGCGTTCGGGCCGAACACCTTGGGAAAGTGGCGCGGCTGAATCTTGCCCAGCATCACATTGGCGTCGGTGGTGGTGAGTGGCCCGCCGCGCCGGTAGCACGCAGGCCCCGGGTTCGCGCCGGCCGACGCCGGCCCGACGCGCAGGCGCGCGCCGTCAAATCCGAGGATCGAACCGCCGCCGGCCGCGACGGTGTGGATGCTCATCATCGGCGCGCGCATCCGCACCCCGGCCACCTGGGTGTCGAAGGCGCGCTCGAATTCGCCGGCGTAGTGGGACACGTCGGTGGACGTGCCGCCCATGTCGAAACCGATCACCTTGCTGTGGCCCGCCGCCACGGCGGTTCGCACCATGCCGACAATGCCGCCGGCCGGGCCCGAGAGGATCGCGTCCTTGCCCTGGAAGTGGTGCGCCTCGGTCAGCCCGCCCGAGCTTTGCATGAAGAACAGGCGCACGCCCGGCATCTGCGCGCCAACCTGATCGACGTAGCGCCGCAGGATCGGCGACAGGTAGGCGTCCACCACGGTCGTGTCACCGCGCGCCACCAGTTTCATCAGCGGACTGACCTCGTGCGACACCGAAACCTGGGTAAAGCCGATCGCTTGCGCCAGCGCCTTGGCCGCACGCTCGTGCGCCGTGTAGCGATACCCGTGCATGAAGACGATGGCGCAGCTTCGAATGCCGCCGTCAAAGGCCGCTTGCATCTGGGTGCGCAGCGCCGCCTGATCCAACTCGGTCACCAGTTCGCCGTGGGCGCCGATCCGCTCGTCGGCCTCGATCACCTGCTCGTACAGCAGCTCGGGCAGCACGATGCAACGATCGAACAGGCGCGGCCTGGCCTGGTAAGCAATCCGCAACGCGTCGCGAAAACCCCGGGTCGTCACCAGCAGCGTCCGCTCGCCCTTGCGCTCGAGCAGGGCATTGGTCGCGACCGTGGTGCCCATCTTCACGCATTCCACCTGATCCGGCGTGATCGGCTCGCCGTGCTTGAGGCGAAGCAGGCGGCGCATCCCCGCAACGGCCGCGTCCGGGTACTGTTCCGGGTTCTCGCTCAACAGCTTGAGCGTATGCAGTTCAGCGTCGGGCGCGCGGCCAACGATGTCGGTGAAGGTGCCGCCGCGATCAATCCAGAACTGCCAGCGTGGCTTCATTCTTGCATCCATAACTCTCGCACCAGGGAAGGAAGATGTTCAACGCGGCGGCCGCTGGCGCGGCGCACCGCCTCGGCATAGGGCGGCATGTTGGTGCATTCAAGCACGATGCAACTCAAGCGCGGATGACGGCGCACCAATTCGAGCGCGGCAGCGACCACATCCTGCTCAGCCTGAGCCTGATCCAGCGTGGGCTGGTTGGCAAGGATCTGCCGCTGAAACTCGCAGCCGTCCTGCACGCCGACGCAAGGCGTATCCTCAGCCGCGCCAACACCGCGGAAATGCGCTGCTTGCAACGAGTCGGCGTCGATGGTCAGGACTCCCGGGCGCTCGCCGGCGGCAAGCAGACGGGGCAACCAGAGCAGGCTCGAACTCAGCACCGGCACCGGCACCGCCTGCTGCAGTTCGCGCTGAAACATCGCGAGGAAGCCGCAACTGGTCGCAATCATGCGGGCGCCCAGCCGCACCAGTTCCCTGGCCGCTGCCAGAAACGGCGGCAGGATCGTCACGTCCGCCTGCCTGACCACCAGGTTCGGACTGGCGCCAGGTACGACGTGAAGGCGCGCCTCGATCCCAAGTTGGCGAAAGGTCTGCGGATGACCGACGTCACCGGGCGGGCGCGGGAATTGCGTTTCCAGCATGAGCAGGCCAAGGAACCCGGCAGCGGCCGGCGCAGCACAGGCCGCCTTCATCTGCGTGACCGTCATGGTTCGGCCTGTCCCGCTGCCGGACGGCCTGATCGCAGCGGCCGCACTTGGGGAAAACACCGGAGAGGCTGGCCTCTGATTGGGCTTATGCTTTGCCTTCGATTCATTCTCATCATTGTCCTGGAGACGCCATGAAACTCAAACTCGGATTATTCGCTGCTTTGCTCACCCTGGGCGCCCCGCTCCTGGCGCAAACCAAATGGGACCTGCCGGCGGCCTACGCGGCGACCAATTTCCATAGCGAAAACCTGGTCCAGTTCGCCAACGATGTGGACAGGGCCAGCGGCGGCAAGCTCAAGATCACCGTGCACGCGAACGCCTCGCTGTTCAAGGCGCCGGAAATCAAGCGCGCGGTGCAGGGCGGACAGGCCCAGGCCGGGGAAATCCTGCTGGCCAACTTCCAGAACGAGTGGCAGATCTTCGGCGCCGACGGCCTGCCCTTCCTCGCCGACAGTTACGACGAGGCGATGAAACTGTACAAGGCGCAGAAGCCGCTGCTGGAGAAGAAACTCGCGGCCGACGGCATGCTGCTGCTCTACTCGGTTCCATGGCCACCACAAGGCCTCTATTCGAAGAAACCGATCGCCTCGGCAGCCGACCTGAGGGGCATCAAGTGGCGCGCCTACAGTCCGGCCACGGCGCGCATGGCCGAATTGGTGGGCGCTCAACCGGTGACGGTGCAGGCGGCCGAAGTGAGCCAGGCCTTTGCCACCGGCGTCGCCGAGAGCATGATGAGTTCGGGTTCGACCGGTTGGGACACCAAGCTCTACGAGCACGTGAAGTTCTGGTACGACACCCAGGCCTGGCTGCCGAAGAACGCCGTCATCGCGAACCTTGCCGCATTCAATGCGCTGGACAAGGCGACGCAGGACGCGGTCACGAAGGCCGCCGCCGACGCCGAACTGCGCGGCTGGGCCACCAGCAGACGCGCCAATCTGGAGACATTGGACAAGCTCAAGGCCAATGGCATGAGCATCCTGCCGCCCAGTGCCCAGTTGAAATCCGACCTGAAGAAGGTCGGCGACACGATGCTCAAGGAGTGGTTGGATAAAGCCGGTCCTGAAGGCAAGCAGCTGGTTGACGCCTACATGAAGTAACCGCGCCTGCGATGCGCGGATTCCTGGATCGGCTCTACCAAGGCGCGGCCGGCCTGGCGGCGCTATGCATGGTCGGCCTGCTCGCCATGGTGTTGCTGTCCATCGCCGGCCGGCAACTACACTTTCACGTTCCGGGCACCGACGCCTACGCCGGCTATTTGATGGCGGCCAGCGGCTTTCTGGCGCTGGCGCACACCCTCAAGCGCGGCGAACATATCCGCGTCACCCTGTTGCTGAACGCGCTCAGCGGGCGCTGGAGAACAGCACTGGAACGCTGGGCGCTGACCGCCGCCTGCCTGCTGTCCTTGCTGTTCGCCTATTACAGCTGCCGGCTGGCCTGGCAGTCGCGCCTGTTTCACGATATTTCGACCGCCAGCGACGCCACGCCCCTGTGGCTGCCGCAGTTGTCGATGGCCCTGGGCAGCGTGATTCTGCTCGTCGCTTTTGTCGACGAACTGGTGCTGGAGCTCAAGGGCAGGCGCAGGGTTCCCGTGCAAGGCGGCGAAGCGCTGCGCAATGAGTAGGCCAGGATGGTCCGCTCCCTCACCCCTGCCCTCTCCCGCGTTGCGGGAGAGGGAGCAATGTCCGCACCCAACCCGGCTCTGTCCCGCAATGCGGGTGAGGGAGATATGTGATGCCTGATCTGGCCATCACCGCCCTGCTCGTCGTCATGCTGCTCCTGATCCTGGGCAGCGGGGTCTGGATCGGGCTCACCCTGTCGGGTGTGGCCTGGATCGGCATGCAGTTGTTCGCCTCGCGGCCGGCCGGCGACGCCATGGCCGTGACGATCTGGGGCTCGTCATCGAGCTGGACCCTGACAGCGTTGCCGCTTTTTATCTGGATGGGCGAAATCCTGTTCCGTACCCGTCTGTCGCAGGACATGTTCAAGGGCCTGGCGCCCTGGCTGCAAAGCCTTCCTGGTCGTTTGCTGCATACCAACGTCGCCGGTTGCGCCATCTTCGCCGCCGTCTCGGGCTCCAGCGCAGCGACCTGCGCCACCATCGGCAAGATGTCGCTGCCCGAGCTGATGAAGCGCGGTTACCCGGAACACATGGTGATCGGCACCCTGGCGGGCGCGAGCACGCTTGGGCTGCTGATCCCGCCCTCGATCATCATGATCGTCTATGGTGTCAGCGCCGAGGTCTCGATCTCCAAGCTGTTTATCGCCGGGGTGTTGCCGGGCCTGCTGCTGGCAGCGATGTTTTCCGCGTACATCATGGCCTGGGCCCTGCTCAATCCTACCCAAGTGCCGGCCGCCGACCCGCCGATGCCGCTGGTTAAGAAGCTCGCGCAGTCGCTCAGCCTGATGCCGGTCGTCGCGCTCATCATCGCCGTGCTCGGTTCGATCTACACGGGCATAGCCACCGCCACGGAAGCCGCCGCGGTCGGCGTTGTCGGCTCGCTGCTGATTTCCACCTTGCAGGGCTCGATGAACTGGCCGACTTTTCGCGACGCACTGATGGGGGCCACCCGTCTCTATTGCATGATTGCGCTGATCCTTGCCGGCGCCACCTTTCTCACCTTGAGCATGGGCTACATCGGTCTGCCGCGCCATCTGGCCGAATGGATCGCTGGCCTGGGGCTAAGCAACATCGCACTGCTGCTGGCTCTGGCGCTGTTCTACATCATCCTCGGCTGTTTCCTGGACGGCA
Organism: Burkholderiaceae bacterium; assembly: GCA_038901875.1. Lineage (GTDB taxonomy): Bacteria > Pseudomonadota > Gammaproteobacteria > Burkholderiales > Burkholderiaceae_C > JBCKPE01. The sequence goes on along the minus strand of JBCKPE010000002.1, from coordinate 11,380 downwards.
TCTCGATGGTTGTGTTGACCATGGGCGTCGTCATGCCCACCGTGCAGAAGGCCGGCATCGACCCGATCTGGTTCGGCATCTTCGTCGTCATCCTGGTCGAGATGGCGCAGATCACGCCGCCGGTCGGCTTCAACCTGTTTGTGCTGCAGGGCATGACCGGGCGCGAACTGACCTGGATCGCCAAGGTCACCATGCCAATGTTCGCCATCATGTGCCTGGCCATCGCGCTGCTCTATGCCTTTCCCGGGATCGTCACCTGGCTGCCTCAACAAATGATAAAGTAGGCGCCCGATGCTGAATCTGCTGGCCGTATGCGTGGGCGCCAGCCTCGGCGCCTTGGCCCGCTGGGGCCTTGGCCTGTGGCTCAATCCGCTTGGCGCCGCGGCGAGCAGCGTGCCACTGGGCACGCTGGCGGCCAACCTGATCGGCGGCTACCTGGTAGGCCTTCTTGTCGCGCTGTTCCAGGCTCTGCCCGAACTCGATCCGGTCTGGCGCCTGGCGCTCATTACCGGCTTTCTCGGCGCGCTGACGACCTTTTCAACATTCTCGGCCGAGGTCGTCGCGATGCTGCAACAGGCACGCTACGCTCTTGCGCTGGGCACGGCGTCGCTGCACCTGTTGGGCTCGCTGCTGCTGACCATCGCCGGCATCTGGTCGGCCACTCTGCTTCTGCGACCCTGAGCAGGACGCAGGCCCCTCGCCCACTTCAATCTTCGCCTGCCCGCAACGATTGCCACAGGTCCACCAGCACCATGGTGATGCCAATCAAAATCACGACACCCAGCGACACCTCCTTGAGCTTGAACACCACCGGCAGCAGGTAGGCCAGCAGCAACACCACCGCCACCACGCCGGAGAAAATCTTTACGGGCATTTCGTTACTCCTGGTTCGAGCTTCAAGCGCTCGCCACCCTTGACTGCAACCAGCGCGCAGTACGCAGCAGCCGCGCGTCCATGCCGCGCGCCGCCACCAGTTGCGCACCCAGTGGCATGCCGTCCGGCGCAGTCATGAGTGGCAGACTCAGGCTGGGCATGCCGCAAAGGGTCCACAGGGTGCAAAAGGCCGGGTCGCCGGTGCTTGCGATGGCCGGCGCGGCGCCCGGCGCGGCCGGCGTCAGCAGCGCGTCAAAGCGCGCGAAAGTTTCCTCGAAGCCCTGGTTCAGCAAGGCCACGCGGGCCCGGGCCTTCTGATAGTCCAGTGCCAGCGCAGCGCGACCGCGCTCCAACTGCTGGCGCAGTGAATCGGACAGTTTGTCGCGGCCCTTCTCCCATTCAAGTTCAAGGCTGGCCGCCATTTCGGCCTCTATGATGGTGCGGTGCCAGTCCCAGGCCTCGCGCATCGCGTCCGGCAGTTCGATCTCCTGGCATTGCGCTCCCAGCACCTCGGCCAGCTCGGCGAAGGCTTCGCGCGTGGTGTCGTCGGCGCGATCCCAGACCGGGGTCTTGATGAAGCCAATGGATGGCGGCAGCGGCGGCTCGGAAGCTGCAACCTGGGAAAAGGGAATGCGTGCGCGCGGCTTTGTGTCGGGGTCGCGTTCGTCGTAGCCAGCAATTTGTTCGGCCAGCAGCGCGATATCCTCGACGCTGCGCGCGAACAAACCAACGGTGTCGAGCGTGCGTGACAGCTTCAGGATGCCATGGCGCGAAATCAGGCCGTGTGTGGGCTTGAATCCGAACACGCCGCAAAAAGCCGCCGGGCGAATCACCGAGCCATTGGTTTGCGTGCCAAGCGCCAGCGGCACCATGCCCGCGGCCACTGCAGCCGCCGAACCCGAGGAGGAGCCACCGGGGGTGCGCTCGGCGTTGTGCGGGTTGCGCGTCTTGCCCGGCGCGTAGGTCGCCAGTTCGGTCGTGACCGTCTTGCCCAGAATCACCGCACCGGCAGCCCGCAGCGTTGCGACCACTGCGGCGTCGCGATCCGGCGTGCGCCCGGCATGCAGCACGGTGCCGTCCTCGGTTGGCATGTCGGCGGTGTCGATGATGTCCTTGATGCCGATGGGCACGCCATGCAACGGGCCGATGGCCCGGCCTTCAGAGCGGTCCAGGTCGCGTGCACGGGCCTGCGTCAGCGCATGCGCCTCGTCCAGGTACTGCCAGGCAAGCACGTCGGGTTCGACGGCCCGAATGCGCGCCAGGCAGGCCTGGACCAACTGTTCCGAGCTGATCACACCGCCGGCAATGGCGCGCGCCGCATCGGCCGCGCCGAGTTGCTCGAGTTGGGTCAGGTCCACAACGTCACTAGCCGTACAGGGCGTTGGGCAGCCACAGCGCGATGCCCGGGAAGATATAGATCATCAGCATCGTCACCAGCACCACGTAGACGAACGGCATGCAGCCGCGGAAGATCTGCGTCAGCAGCACGGTAGGCGGACTGACACCCTTCAGGTAGTAGGCCGACATCGCCATTGGCGGAGACAGGAATGCCGTCTGCAGGTTCAAGGCCACCAGCACCCCGAACAGGATCGGGTTGATGCCGAAATGCTCCAGCATCGGCAGGAAGATGGGCACGAAGATGATGATGATTTCGGTCCATTCGAGCGGCCAACCGAGCAGGAAAATGATGAGTTGCGACAGCAGCAGGAAGGTGATGGGTCCAAGATCCATGGCGAGCACAAACTCCTTGATGATCTGGTTGCCGCCAAGGTAGGCAAAGACGGAGGCAAAGGTGGCCGAGCCGACGAACAGCCAGCAGACCATGGCCGAGGTTCGTGCCGTGAGGTAGACCGACTCGCGCAACCCCTGCCATGTCAGCGCGCGGTAGGCCGCCGCCAGCAGCATGGCCCCGAGCGCGCCGACGGCAGCCGCCTCGGTCGGCGTGGCGATGCCGAACATGATGGCGCCCAGCACCGACAGGATCAGCAACGCCAGCGGAAAGAACGATTTCAACAGCATCAGGCCGACTTCAGCCAGCGGCACGTCGCCTTCGGCCTTCGGCAGGGGTGGCGCCAGGTGCGGCTTGAACAGCGCAAGCACAACGACATAAACGATGTACATCCCGGCCAGGAAGAAGCCAGGAATGAAGGCTGCCGCGTAGAGCTTGACGACCGACAGGCCGGCGATCGCGCTGTACACAATCAGCATGATCGAGGGCGGAATCAGGATGCCCAGGCAGCCCCCCGCACAGATCACGCCGGTGGCCAGGCGCGTGTCGTAACCCGCTTTCATCATCTGCGGCAACGCCAGCAGACCCATCAGCGTGACGACGGCGCCGACGATGCCGGTGGCGGTGGCGAACAGCGCGCAGGTGACAAGCGTTGCGACGGCAAGCGAGCCGGGCACGCCTTTCAGCGCGATCCGCAGGCTCTTGAACAAATTGTCGAGGATGTTGGCACGCTCGACCAGATAGCCCATCAGCAGGAACAGCGGGATCGATACCAGCGCGTCGTTGTTGAGCACCGTGAAGGTGTTCTGCGTCAACAGGTAAAACACCCGGCTGTCGAAAAACGCCTGGGCCGGCTTGAAATAGGCGTAGAAACCGAAGCCGACGCCCAGCGCCATCAGCGTGAAGGCGACCGGGAAACCGATGCAAATCACGAACACCAGGATGCCGAGCATCAGCAGGGCAACAGCCGGATCGCTCATGACGTAGCTCCCTGTTCGGCCTGCGCCGCAGCCTTGCGCGCATGCTCGCGCAGCAACTGCTGTTCGAGTTCCTCGACATCGTGCAGCCTGGCCGGCCACTTGCCCTCGCGCAGGCAGGCGATGCAACGCAGCACCTCGGCGAAACCCTGCAGCGCCATCAGCGCAGCGCCGACGCAGATCATCATCTTGAGCGGCCAGATCGGGACGCCGGCCGGACTGTTGACGCTGACCTCGCGCAGCCGCATCGACTCGAACCCGTAGCCCGATCCGGCAATCACCAGAGCCAGGATGCCCGGAAAAAAGAACAACAGGTACAGCACCAGCTCGACCCTCGCCTGCGTCGGCTCGCTCCAGCGCCGGTAGAACATGTCAGCGCGAACATGACCGCCGCGCGACAGGGTGTAGGCGCCGGCCATGTAGAACACCGCGCCGTACATCAGGTAGCTCAGGTCAAAGGCCCAACTGGTCGGGTCGTTCAACGTGTAGCGCATGAACACCTCGTAGCAGGTACCAAAGGTGAGGATGATGATGCACCAGGCAAAGGCGTGGCCTGTCGTCTTGCTTAGTTGGTCAATCGAGTAGATCAGGCGATGCACCATGACACGAATCCGGTCGAATGGAGAAAAAAGGGCGGGCCCTCGCCCGCCCCACCATCATGCGCCAACGGCGCGATCAATCAGGCTGGCAGTTTGGTCTTGAACACGTGCTCGTAGCCGAGCTTGTAGTCCGCTTCATTGATGAACATGTAGTACGCCACCCGTTTCGCCCAGGCCCGCTGCGATTCGACCACCTTGGCGAAGAAGGGATCCTCCTCCGACATCTTCTTGGTCAGCACGTCCCAGGCCTTGAGCTGCTCGGCCATGATCGGTTTCGGCGTGCGGATGACATTGACCTTGTGCTTGGTAATCAGTTCCTGCAGGTCGCGCGAGTAGTTGTCCATCGCCGTCCACCAGTTCGCCGAACTGGCGGCCTCGGCGCCGTACTGCAGTATCGCCTGCAGGTCTTTCGGGATGGTCGCCCACTTCGGCTTGTGGAAGGCGATCTCGAAGAACTCCATCGCCTGATGGTAGCTGCCCATCATGTAATTCTTGATCACGTCCTGTGCGCCGAAGCGGCTGTCCGAGGTCGGGTTGTTGAACTCGAAGGCGTCGATCACGCCCTTCTCCAGCGCGGGCACGATTTCACCGCCGGGCAGCTGCGTGACTTTGGCGCCCATTTGCTGGAACAGGTCGGCCGCCAGGCCCACCGTGCGGTACTTCAGGCCCACCAGTTGCTTGACGTCCGTGATCGGCTTCTTGAACCAGCCCAGTGGCTGCGTCGGCATCGGCATGACAAAGAATCCAACCACGTCGAGATGGATTTTCTGCAGGAGTTCGTTGTAGAGCGCCATGCCACCACCACGGTGAATCCAGGCCAGCGTCTGCTGCGCGTCGCAGCCGTTGATCGGGCCCGAACCGAACAGCGATGCCACCTTGCTCTTGCCATACCAGTACACCGGCACGCCGTGACTGGCATCAAGCACGCCTTTGCTGGTCGCGTCCATCACTTCGAACGGTTTCACCACCGCACCGCCCAGCAGGTAGTCGATGCGCAGCCGCCCGCCCGCCATTTCGTTGACGCGCTTGACGTATTCCTCGGCCATCTCGTTGAAGATGTCCTTGGCGCCCCAGGCGCCCTGCATCTTGATCACGATCGGCGACTGCGCGACCGAAATCATCGGCGCGGCCAACGCGGCGGTGCCGGCGATACCCGCCGCGGCGCGACCCAGAAAGCGGCGGCGCCCGGACTGCAGCGCCGTGGCGCCATCCTTGGAAACAGTATCTTGGCTCACGTTCGGTCTCCTGTAGTTGAAGTTGACATCATAGCGATTCGATCCGGTTTGCAGCGCAGCAATTCCTAGGTAGAGACCCTGATTCCTGGTCCACGCCGCGCTTGGGATGCTCAGCACCAGCCTGTTCAGCGCGCGGCATTCGGAACGAACAACTGCTCGCCGCCGATCCGGTACCCGGCAATCACCTGCTGGCCAGCCGGCGAAGTGACCCAGTCCGCGAACTTCTGCGCCTCGGCGCTCCTGACATGCGGATGTTTGGCCGGATTGACGACGATGACGCCGTACTGGTTGAACAACCTCTGGTCACCCTGCACCAGCAGCGCCAAGTCACCCCGATTCCGAAAATTCAACCAGGTGCCGCGATCCGCCAGCAGATAGGACGCGCTGGCCGCAGCCATGTTGAGCGCCGGCCCCATGCCACAGCCACAGTCGCGGTAACCACTGCCATACTGCCCGGACCGGCCGGCGAGCGACCAGTAACGCAGTTCAGCGCTGTGGGTCCCGCTCTTGTCGCCGCGCGAGACCACTGCATGGTTGCCTGCCGCCAGCCGCCGAAACGCCGCGACGATGTCCTGGCCGCGGACCTGGGCCGGGTCGTCCCTTGGTCCGATCAGCACGAAATCGTTGTACATCACGGCCTGCCGTTTCAGCCCATGCCCCTCGGCGACAAACTGCTCCTCGGCCGCCTGGTCATGGACAAACAGCAGGTCAGCGTCACCGCGCCGTCCCAGGTCCAGCGCCTGGCCGGTGCCCAGCGCCACCACCTTGACGTCGATCCCGCTGGCCTTCCTGAATTCCGGCAACAGGTGGGCGAACAGTCCAGACTGCTCGGTCGACGTGGTGGAGGCCATCACGATGACCTGAGCTGGCGCAGTCAGCGCCCAAGCCAATCCGAGCAGACCCAGGCACGCTTTCAACCAGGCCGACCCGCGCAGCGGCATGCGTTCACCCGCTGTCAAGCCAACTCTCCCTGAAGAAACAGATGCGCCTCCGGGTGCTCGCGCCGGACCCGCTCGGCGTCGAAGAAGTCCCGCACCGACAGGTCGGCGCAAATCCGCCCCTGCTCCAGGTAGATCACCCGATCGGCCAGCCGCTTGACCTGGCCCAGGTTATGGCTGGCAAACACCAGCGCGACGGCTGGCCTGCCACTGTCCTCCTCGCCTGCCGGCAAATGCGACCAGCCGGCGATCAGCGCCTCGACCTCGCGCTTGGCATGTGGATCCAGGTTCGCCGTCGGTTCGTCCAGCAGCAACAGGCCAGGCCGCTGCGCCCAAGCTCTTGCCAACGCCAGCCGCTGCTGCTGCCCACCGGACAGGGTACGCGCATTGCGCTCGGCAAGGTGCCCCAACTCGACGCGGGTCAGCGCAGCGCGGGCCAGTTCCATCGCCCGTCCCCAGCGCATTCCCTGCAGCCACAGACCCAGCGCAACATTGGTCCGCACCTTGGCCCGCAGCATGTGCGGGCGCTGGAACAGCATGGCGCAACGCAGACCTGGTTCGGTCTCCAGGGTTCCGCCGCCCGGTGCGATCAGGCCGTGCAGCACACGCAGCAGCGTACTCTTGCCGCTGCCGTTGGCGCCGACCAGGGCAACGCGCTCGCCCACGTTGATTTGCAGGGTCACGCCTGAGAGCGCCGCAACGCGGCCGTAGCGCACCGACAGGTTGCGCAGTCGCAGCAGGGGGCTCGGCTCGCCGAACGGCGACCCAGCAGCAGTCACGCGAGACCCCTGACAGCCGGGGCCGAGACCGCCCCGTCAACCCGCTCGCGCCAACGCCGCAGCGCCGCCGTCAGCAGATTGAGCAGCAGCACCAGCGCCAGCAGCACCAGGCCCAGGCCGACCGCCAGCGGCAGGTCGCCCTTGCTGGTCTCGAGCGCTATGGCAGTGGTCATGACGCGGGTGAAACCGTCGATGTTGCCGCCGACGATCATCACCGCGCCAACCTCGGAAATGGCGCGGCCAAACGCCAGCACCAGCACGGTGAGCAAGGCGTAGCGTTCATCCCAGACCAGCAGCAGCGCGCGCCAGCGGCGGCCCGCACCCATCGACTGCAACTGCTCGCCGTGCTGCCGGTCGGCGTCTTCGATCAACTGGCGCGTCAGCGCGGCCACCACCGGCAACACCAGCAGGGTTTGCGCAAATACCATGGCGTTGAAGGAAAAAAGCCACCCGAGAAAACCAAGCGGCCCGCTGCGCGACAACAACAGATAGACGATCAGCCCGACCAGCACCGAGGGCAGCGCCAGCAAGGTGTTGAGCAGGGCCAGGACGGCTTCACGACCGGTAAAGCGCGCCACCGCCAGGCCGGCGCCAACCCCAAGCCCGATGACGCTGCCAATCAGGCAGGCGCTGGCGCTGACCGCCAGCGACCGCGCCACGATGGCGTACAAGGTGGCGTCGCCCGAAATCATCAGGCGAAGTGCGACGGTGAAACCGGCAGCGATCGAATCCATAGGTCCGGCTATGTTAGGCGCTGGTCCGCATGACTTCGGACCTGCGCGTTCGAGCGATGCAGAGCATCTCTACGCAGCGCAGGAGCGAAACCCGACAAAGGCGTCGTCGCAATGGGGTTCGAGAAAACCCCGGAACTTTTCGTGCCGCAAGCGCGGCCGCGTTGCAAACGAAGCACCGCGAACGGACTTGCAGCGGCCCAGCCAGGGCACGGTCCAGTCCCGATCCGAGCCCGGCGCAAAGCCGGGATAGCCACGGAAGGTGGAGGCGGTCCACTCCCAGACGCCACCCCAGACGAAGCCGCGCCGTGCGGCGAGCCCGCTCGCTGCTTCCCATTCGACTTCGGCCGGCAGCCGACGCCCGGCCCAGCGGCACCATGCGTCGGCCTCCCACCAACTGACATGCTGCACCGGCTGGCTGCCCGACATCCTGGTGGCCCGGCCAAAACGGGTCAACATCACCGCGCCGCTGGCGACGCCAATCTGCTCGACATGGCGCGGCCCGCGCCGACCTTCTGCACGGATTCGATCCTCGAGCCAGGCCCAACCCTCGGGCTGCCAGAGTTCGGCGCGATCGTAACCCCCATCGTCGACGAACTCGACATACTGCGCCCAAGTGACAGGTTGCGCGTCGATTTCATATTCGGGGAGTTGGATCTCATGGGCCGGCAACTCATTGTCCAGCGCAAATCCGGCTTCGGTCCAGCCCATGTTCCAGCGTGTCGAAGGCAACAGCAACGGTTCCCTCTGCGCCAATGCCGCCGGAGCCGGCAGGTCGATGGCCCAGCCCATCGCTTGCGCCGAGCGGCAAAGCGACTCGAACCACTGGTCTTCATGCATCAACGCCAAACGAAAGAAATACAGGGAACGATCCTGGCCATCGGTCTTTTCCAGCAGTTCCAGGCTCGTCTCCAGCGTTTGCAAGAGAAAACCTCGCGTCGCCGCGGCATCAGGCAGATCCATGCGCCAGCGCTGTTCAACGCTTGAGAGCGCCGGGTTCCAGCAGAGATCGGCACTGGCCTGCTGCGAGGCCAGCCGGACCGGTGTGGGATCACAAGCAGCCCCCTTGCCGCGTTGCAGGTTGCGTGCGATCCAGTATTCCTGGTACCAGGCCAGCCGACCCAGTTCCCAAAGCGGCGGGGAAACATCGATCTGCATGGCCCGCTCCATGGCGCGGGCATCGAGCTGGCCCTCAACTTGCGAATAGAGCTGCAGACTGTGGTTGCGCGCGTCCATCAACGCCATGGACAGCAGCTCGGCGCCGGCCTGGCGAATCGCTGGTGAGTGGATCAGCCGGTCGCGGCTAGCCGTATCCTGTTTGGAAGTCATGAACATGCGTGCAAACCTGCCTTGGCCATGTTTGTCGCAACAGCGCTGCGGCCAAGGCGCGTCAGGATTGTCTCTGACATGATGAGACAATGTAACGAACATTTCGGAGCAAAAATGCCTGTCCTGTTATCCCTGTCCAGAGTGATCGATTCGATCAACCTCGGCTTTGGCAAGTTCATCATGTGGCTGATCCTCGCCGCCACCGTGATCAGCGCGGGCAACGCCATCATGCGCAAGGCCTTCAACATCAGCTCCAACGCCTACCTTGAGATCCAGTGGTACCTGTTTGCCGGCGTTTTCATGCTAGGCGTGGGTTACGTGATGCTGAAGAACGGCCATGTCCGTATCGACTTCATTTCCTCGCGCCTTTCCAAGCGGACCAACGCCATCATCGACTCCATCGGCATCGTCGTCTTCACCATCCCGCTGGCCGTGATCATGATCTACCTGTCCTGGCCCTACTTCTACCGCGCGCTCCTTTCCGGTGAAGTGAGTTCGAATGCGGGGGGCCTGATTCGCTGGCCGGTGCTCGCGCTGCTGCCACTGGGTTTTTTCATCCTGCTGGCTCAATCGATGTCCGAGCTGATCAAGCGCATAGGTTTCCTCACCGGCCACCGCAGCGAGCCCTTCAGTGTCGAGCACGACAAGACGGTCGAGGAAATTTTTACCGAGGAACTGCTCGCCGAGGCTGAAGCACAGGCTCAAGCAACGACCCAATCCAGCGCGAAAGAACCCGCATGACCGCGCTGATCACGGCCAATTTCGTCCCGCTGTTGTTCGCGGGACTGTTTTTTTTCCTGCTGACCGGGATCCCGGTCGCCTTCGGACTGGCCGCCACCGGCCTGCTGTTCGGTTTCATCGGCATGGAGCTCGGCCTGTTCTCGACCAACCTGTTCCAGGCCCTGCCGCTGCGCGTGTTCAACATCATGTCGAACGAAACGCTGCTGGCGATTCCGTTCTTCACCTTCATGGGGATCATCCTGGAGCGATCCCGCATGGCCGAGGACCTGCTGGAGACGGTGGGCCAGGTGTTCGGTCCGGTGCGCGGCGGCCTGGCCATCGCCGTCATTCTGGTCGGCGCATTGTTGGCCGCCACCACCGGGGTCGTGGCCGCGGCCGTGATTTCGATGGGTCTGATCTCGCTGCCCATCATGCTGCGTTACGGCTATAACCGCACCATCGCCACCGGCACCATCACGGCCTCCGGCACCCTGGCGCAGGCGATTCCGCCCTCGCTGGTGCTGATCGTGCTGGCCGATCAGATGGGGCGCTCGGTCGGCGACATGTACGCCGGCGCCCTGCTACCGGGCCTGCTGCTGGTCGGGCTCTACCTGACTTTCATTCTGGTGGTCGCGCTGGTCAAACCGGCCTGGGTGCCGGCCCTGCCGCAGGAGGCCCGCATCTATCGTGAACCCAATGGGGCCAGCGGTCACCACTCGCTGATCATCCTGCTGGTCGTCTGTGCCGCGGCCGGCTGGTACTGGTCGACCATTCACGACAGCATGATGAAATCATGGATTGAACGGACCAGTGCCTCACCGGGCGACGAGATTGTCATCATGTCAATGACGGTGGCCTCGCTGCTGGCGTTGTCGCTGGCGATCGTGAATCGGGTGACCCGACTCGGATTGCTGTCGCGCCTGGCCGAACAGTTCACCTTTGTCCTGATGCCGCCGCTGGTGTTGATCTTCCTGGTGCTGGGAACCATTTTTCTGGGCCTCGCCACCCCGACCGAGGGCGGCGCGATGGGAGCCATGGGCGCGCTGGTGATGGCGGTGTCGCGCAAGCGGCTCAATTTCGGCCTGCTGAAACAGGCGATGGACGGCACCGCCAAGCTGGCCACCTTCGTCATGTTCATTCTGATCGGTTCGACCGTGTTCAGCTTCACCTTCAATGCCGCCGATGGTCACGTCTGGGTTGAACACCTGTTCGTGAACATGCCGGGCGGCGCGCTTGGCTTCCTGATCGTGGTGAACATTCTGATCTTCATCCTCGGCTGCTTCATCGACTTCTTCGAGATTGCCTTCATCGTCATTCCGATCCTGGTGCCCGTGGCGGAGAAGATCCTGCCCGCCCTGGTGCCGGGTGCGCCGCCGGACATGGTGATGATCTGGTTCGGCGTCATCATTGCGATGAACCTGCAAACCTCGTTCCTGACGCCGCCGTTCGGCTTTGCCCTGTTCTATCTGA
>JBCKPE010000001.1:0-99824 GCA_038901875.1 Burkholderiaceae bacterium | reverse complement strand
CCGGCAGGACCCATCTGCGACTGCAGAACTTACAGTCCGGCCGCTGAACGAAGCGTTAGCGCCTTGTCCGTCCGCTCCCAGGTGAACTCCGGCTCGTCACGACCAAAGTGGCCGTAGGCGGCCGTCTTTTCGTAGATCGGACGCAGTAAATCCAGCATCTGGATGATGCCCTTGGGGCGCAGGTCAAAGTGGTCGCTGATCAATTTGGCGATCTGCTCGTCGGGGATCGCACCGGTACCTTCCGTGTAAACCGTCACGTTCATCGGTTTTGCGACACCGATGGCGTAGGCAACCTGAATCTGGCACTGCCGCGCCAGCCCGGCCGCGACGATGTTCTTGGCAACGTAGCGTGCCGCATAGGCCGCCGAGCGGTCGACCTTGGTTGGGTCCTTGCCGCTGAAGGCGCCGCCGCCATGCGGGCAAGCGCCGCCGTAGGTGTCGACGATGATTTTTCGGCCGGTCAGGCCACAGTCGCCTTGCGGACCTCCGACCACGAAGCGGCCGGTCGGATTGACCAGGTACCTGGTGTCCTTGAGCCATTCCTTGGGCAGCACCGGCTTGATGATCAGTTCAATGACGGCCTCAATGAACTCAGGCTTCATCTTGTTGCCTAGGCTCATCTCCGGGGCATGTTGCGACGACAACACCACGGTGTCGATGCTGTGGGGCTTGCCGTCGACGTAACGCATGGTGATCTGGCTCTTGGCATCCGGCCGCAGATAGGGCATTCGGCCGTCCTTGCGCAGCTGGGATTGGCGCTCGACCAGACGGTGCGCATAGTAGATGGGTGCTGGCATCAGCTCCGGCGTCTCATCGCAGGCATAGCCAAACATCAGGCCCTGGTCGCCCGCTCCGGTATTGAGATGATCGTCCGACGCGTGATCGACCCCCTGTGCAATGTCGTTGCTCTGCTTGTCATAGCAGACCATGACGGCACAACCCTTGTAATCGATGCCGTATTCGGTGTTGTCATAACCGATGCGCTTGATTGTGTCGCGCGCGACCTGGATGTAATCAACATGCGCATTGGTCGTGATTTCACCGGCAAGCACGACCAGTCCGGTGTTGCACAGGGTCTCGGCCGCGACTCGGCTTCGGGGATCCTGACGAAGGACGGCATCGAGAATCGCGTCAGACACCTGATCAGCCACCTTGTCGGGGTGGCCTTCGGACACGGATTCGGAAGTAAACAGAAAATCGCTCGCCATGGGCCCCATCTCCTTCGATACTTGGACATTACGCAGGTCGCGTTGCCGCAAGCGGGACTGCTCTGGCGAACGCTTTAGCAGAATCATTGAACGCCGGCAACGGCAGAATGGCGCCTTTGCCCTGGTCGCCCTGCAAGTTGCTCGTTAACTCAGCGACGGCCCGATTCTACCGCCCATGTCCTTGACCCTCCGACTGCTCGCCAAACTGCCACTGCGACTGCTGCACGCGCTGGGTGCCGTGCTGGGCTGGCTGGTGTACCTTGGTTCTTCGGCCTACCGGCGCAACTTCCGGCAGAACACGCGGCGGGCAGCGCTGTCGGCGGAACAAACAAGGGGCGCGATCGCCGCTTCCGGCCAGATGGCCCTTGAACTGCCCTGGGTTTGGCTGCGCCCGGAGCATGACAAGCGAGCCGCGATTCAATGGGACGGCATCGAACTCATCGAATCAGCTTTGTCCGCCGGCCGGGGGCTGATCTACCTCACGCCGCACATGGGTTGTTTTGAAGTGCTACCGCCGGCGCATGCGCATTGGCTGGCGGACCGCTATGGACCGATCACCGTGCTCTACCGGCCTTCACGTTCCAGTCGCCTGAACCATTTGACCATGCGCAACCGGGTGACTCCAGGGGTGCAAACTGCGCCTACCAGCACCGCCGGTGTGCGCTCTCTGCTGCGGGCGCTGAGACAGGGGCGGGCGATCGGACTGCTCCCCGATCAGGTGCCCGAGGCCGGGTTCGGCGTATGGGCGCCGTTTTTCGGGCAACCTGCCTATACGATGACGCTGCCATTGCGTCTGGCGCGGCGTAGCGGAGCGCCCATGCTGCTGGTCTACGGTGAGCGGCTCGAGCGCGGAAGGGGCTTCCTGATTCACGTCAGGTCGGTCGATCTGGCACTGGAACAGCCCGATGAAGTTCTTGCCGCGACGATGAACCTGCAGCTCGAACGCTTGATCCTTGAACACCCCTCGCTTTATCTCTGGGGATACGCCCGGTACAAGCATCCTGTGAGTGGTAGCGGCAGACGGGCATGAGTCATGTCGCCACTGCTGTCATGCGCCTGGTGGGTTGGCTGCCGCTGACCTGGGTTCGACGGGCGGGCGCTGTGCTGGGAAAGATCCTCTATCGGTTTGCCGCAAGTCGTCGACGCGTTGTGCTCGCCAACCTGGCGGCGTGCTTTCCTGAAATGAACATGGCTGAACGGGTCGAACTTGCTCGAAATGTTTTCCTGCGTTTTGCCCAGGCCTGGATGGATCGAGGCTGGTTGTGGCACCGAGATAAGAGCATCTTGCGCAAGCGTCTGAAACTCACCGGGCGGCTTGACGAACTGTCCGGGTCGCAGCCGGTGGTCATATTTGCCCCGCACTTTGTCGGCCTCGACGCGGGTGGGACGGCCATCTGCGTGCACCTTGATCGAACCCTTGCAACCATCTACACCAGGCAGGCCAACCCGTCGATTGATCGTTGGGCTTTCAAGGGACGCATGCGAAATGGAAAGATGCAACTTTTCCAGCGTGAAGACGGCCCCAAGCCGCTGCTGGCCGCGCTGCGCTCCGGCGCCTTGCTGTACCTGCTGCCGGACATGGATTTTGGGGCGCGGGAGTCGATCTTCGTTCCGTTTTTCGGTGTACCGGCGGCGACCGTGACTTCGCTCTCGCGCTTCACCAGGCTTGGCAGGGCGAAGCTGGTTCCGGTTGTGACCTCAATGACCGCGGACGGCTACGAGGTTCATGTCCATGAGGCTTGGGCCGGGTACCCGACGGATGATGTCGTGGCGGACACTGCCCGCATGAACCGATCGCTGGAAGCCTTTGTGCGGGAACACCCGGACCAGTACTACTGGGTGCACCGACGGTTCAAAAGCAGGCCTGCGGGTGAACCGGCCCTGTATGGATAGATCTTGCGACGAGCCCTTCGCAAGTCTTGAGTTCAGTTGCCGACGGTCAGTTTTGGCGCCGCTTCCTCGGCATGGGTCCAGTTCCACAGGATCTGTGCAACCTCCTCGACGCCCTGCTTCTTGAGCGCCGAGAACAGGCGGACCTCGCCGCCGTTCGCCTGCAGCCTGACGATGGACAGTGCCTTGGCCGCCTCGCTGCGGTTGAGCTTGTCTGCCTTGGTGAGCAGCACAAGAAAGTTCAGTCCGGCAGTGACGCGTGGCCGGATTAGTTCCAGCAGGATATTGTCCAAATCGGTCATGCCACGGCGTGGGTCACACAGGAGAACGACGGCGCGAAGATTGGCGCGCGAAACCAGATAGCTCGCCATCACCTGTTGCCAGCGTGTCTTGTCCTGTTTGGGCACGGCGGCATATCCGTAACCCGGAAGATCGGTCAGTATGGCGTCCGTCTCGCCGTGTTTGCCGACGCTGAACAGATTGATGTCCTGGGTTCGCCCCGGTGTCTTGGAGGCAAAGGCAAGTTGTCTTTGCTGCGTCAGGGTGTTGATGCAGGTCGACTTTCCAGCATTGGACCGGCCAACAAACGCGATCTCGGGGACGCTCAGGAGCGGCAGGTAATGCAGCTCGGGCGCCGTCGTCAGGAAACGGGCGGTATGGAGCCATTGGAGGGCTCGACGGTCGGCCGGATCGGCGGTCATGCGTTGGATCGGGCTGGCGAGCCCGCTGGGTCGAGCGAAAGGAGGCCCATTGTAGAATCTTCGGGTTCAAGGTACCTGTTTGATCCCCCTATGATGTTGCCCAAGCGTCTCCTGCTGGCCCTTGTTTTGGCCCTGGCCTGTGCTGTGCCGGCTTCCGCTACCGACTCCAAACCCGCGCAGCAGAAGGCCGCCAAACCCGACCTGGTCAAGGGGGCAGCTAGCTATGCCGCGGTATGCGCCGCGTGCCACGGCGCCGATGGCAACTCCGTGATTCCCGCCAATCCGCGCCTTGCGCAACAGCACCCCGAATACCTGCTCAAGCAACTTGTTGAGTACAAGAGTGGCAAGCGCGCCAACCCGGTGATGTCGGGCTTTGCTGCTGCGCTAACTGATCCCGACTTGTTGAACATCGCCTACTGGTTGTCCAGTCAGAAGGCCAAGGCAGGATTTGCCAGGGACAAGGAGCTGGTGACGCTGGGGGAAAGGATCTATCGGGGTGGGCTGGCGGACCGGCAGGTCGCCGCCTGCGCCGGTTGCCATAGTCCGAACGGGGCAGGAATTCCCTCGCAGTATCCGCGACTGAGCGGGCAGCATGCGGAGTATGTGACCGCGCAGTTGATCGCGTTTCGCGAAGGCGGGCGCAACAACGCCCTGCAAATGAATCAGGTTGCCGCCAAGTTGACCGACCGGGAAATCAAAGCGGTTGCCGACTACGTCGCCGGACTGCGCTAGCGCAGGCGCTCGTTGCGCATCTGGTCCGCAACGGATTCGCGCTCGCGAATCAGAGTGGCGCTGGCGCCATCCACCAGGATCTCGGCGGCGCGACCTCGGGCGTTGTAGTTGCTGGCCATGCTCATGCAGTAGGCGCCGGCCGAAAGCACCGCGAGATAATCGCCGGCAACAACGGCCAATGATCGGTCCTGACCAATCCAGTCCCCACTCTCACAAACCGGGCCCACAACGTCGTACAGAGCCACCGCCGTCCCAGAATTGCGCAGCAGCGGGACGATTTCGTGATAGGCCTGGTACAGGGCAGGCCGTGGCAAGTCGTTCATTGCGGCGTCAACGATGCAGTAGTTCTTTTGTTCCCCGGGCTTGATGTAGAGGACCTCGGTCAGACAAAGGCCGGCGTTACCGACCAACGAGCGACCGGGTTCGATCATCAGCCCGCGCCCGGCGAAACCACGCGCATCCACTTTGGCGAGAAGTTGCCGCCAAAGGGTTTCGGCATCGGGCGGCTGCTCGCTGCCGTAACGAATACCCAGCCCGCCGCCGAAATCGATATGCTGCAGTTCGATGCCTGCCGCTTCGACCTCTTCGACCAGATCAAGAATGCGGTCCATCGCTTCGAGGTAGGGTTCGGCCGAGGTAATTTGCGAACCGATGTGGCAATCGATGCCAACGATCTGAATTCCGGGCAAGCCCGCGGCGCGGAGGTAACTATGAACCACCGATTCGTGCGCGATTCCAAACTTGTTCCCCTTGAGGCCGGTTGATATGTAGGGGTGTGTTTTCGGGTCGACGTTCGGATTGACTCGAATGCTAATCGGCGCTGTTCGCCCACAGGCCAGCGCGACCTGGCTAAGTATTTCGAGTTCCGCGTCGCTCTCCACGTTAAAGCAAGCAACGCCGCGTTCAAGTCCTTCGAGCATTTCGGAACGGGTTTTTCCAACTCCGGAAAAGATCACCTGACTCGCTTTCCCGCCCGCCGCCAAGACGCGATGCAATTCACCAATCGAAACGATGTCAAAGTCACATCCGGCTTCAGCAAAAACCTGCAGGATGCCGAGCGACGAGTTGGCCTTCAAGGCATAGCAAATGCGTACTTGACGCCCGGAGAATCCGCGGCGGTAGGAGGCAAGCGCTCCCAGCATTGCAGCCTTTGAATACACGAACAGAGGGGTTCCGTAGCGACGGGCAAGCTCGGAAAGCCGTACCTGCTCGACCCAGAGATCCGTGTCGCGATAGGCGATGAACGGGAGCAGCGTCGTTTCATCGGAGCTCATGGTGCGGTTGGCATCGAAGTTGCGCCAAGCGGCGGCGCCAACGGTCGTTCATCGGGGCCAGAACGCAAGGACTGCTGCAGCGTGGTGCGCTGCGCGGCGGCCGAATCCTTGGGCGCCAACGGCCCTTTCTGGCCGCACGCGCTCAGCGCAGACGCCGCAACCAGCAGTGCCGACACTAGAATCAGGGGTGCGCGCAGCATGGGGAAATTGTAATGACTGATGCGGAGTACATGGATCAGGCAGAGTTGCTGTTGCGCAGCGTGGAGCGCGGGTGCGATGCCATCAATGAATCGACCGAGACCGACATTGACAATCAGCGGGTCGGGGGCATGATCACCCTGACCTTTGCCAACGGAAGTCAGATCGTGATCAACCTGCAACCGCCCCTGCATGAAGTGTGGCTGGCGGCGAAAGCCGGTGGCTTCCACTACCGGTGCCGCTCTGGGACATGGCTGGACAGCAAGACCGGTAACGAGTTCTACTCCGATCTTTCACGCTACGCCTGTCAGCAATCAAATATGCCGTTGCGCTTTGTCCCCCCAAACGGCGGGTCGGGTGATCGAGCCTGATTCAGTTTCTGAAAAGGTCGAGAATTCGCCTGCGTTCGTCGGCAGGCGGCAGGGGGAGCGTGGCAGGATTTCGCGCTGCACCGGTCGAGGAGTTTTCCTCAAGCCCCAAACTGGTCACACCAGCGCCCCGGGCGTATTCTTCGAAATACCACTCGCCACCGACGTTGACCATCCGATCCGGCACCGCGGGCTCCATGATCGGCACGCCCTTGAGCGCCCGTTCCATGAACGCGATCCATACCGGAAGACTCAGTCCGCCCCCGGTTTCCCGATCACCCAGTTTGCGCGGGGTGTCGTAGCCAATCCAGGTGACTGCGGTCAGCGTCATGTGCGAGCCGGCAAACCAGGCGTCCATCGAGTCATTGGTCGTTCCGGTCTTGCCAAAGATATCATCGCGCTTGAGTTCGACTCTTGCCCTGGCAGCCGTTCCCGAGCGGGTAACTTCCTGCAGGAGGCTGGTCATCAGGAACGCGTTTCTGGCCTCGATCGCACGCGATGCGTCATCCAGCGATGTCGGTTTCAGGTCGGCCAACACCTTTCCTTTCCGATCGATGACCTTGGAGACAATCCAGGGGTTGATCCGGTAGCCGCCGTTTGCAAAAGTTGCATAGGCGGTGACCATCTGCAGTGGCGTGACCGAACCGGCGCCCAGAGCCATGGTCAGGTAGGGTGGATGCTTTTCGGCATCGAAACCAAATCGGGCCACCCATGACTGGGCATTTTGGGTGCCAATGGCCTGCAGGATGCGGATCGACACCATGTTCTTCGATTTCGCCAGCGCGGTTCGCAATGGCATCGGTCCGTCAAATTTTCCGTCATAGTTCTTGGGTTCCCATGGCTGGCTGCCGGTCACGCCGGCATCGAAGAACAGGGGTGCGTCGTTGATGATGGTGGACGGCGTGAACCCCTTTTCCAGGGCCGCGGAGTAAATGAAGGGTTTGAAGGCTGATCCGGGTTGGCGCCAGGCCTGGGTCACTCGATTGAACTTGTTCTTGTCAAAATCAAAACCGCCAACCATGGCCTTGATCGATCCGTCACGCGGGTCCAGTGCGACGAAAGCGCCCTCAACTTCAGGAAGTTGGGTAATTTCCCAAGTGTTCTTGGGAGTCTTGACAACGCGGATGACCGCGCCACGGCGAATGCGAATGTTCGGTGGAGCCTTCTCCGACAAGCCCGACTGGGCCGGCCGCAATCCATCGCCGATGATCTCGATGGTTTCGGAATTTTGTCGCACGGCCAGAATGCGCTTGGCTGACGCTTCCAGGACCACCGCCGACATGATCTCATCGTTGTCGGGATGCTCAACCAGAGCGTCGTCAATCGCATCCTCCATTTCCTTCGGAACCGACGGCAGGTTGATGAACTCCTCCGGACCCCGGTAGATCTGGCGCCGCTCATAGTCCATGATCCCCTTGCGCAGGGCACGGTAGGCCACGTTTTGGTCGTCGGCACGAATGGTCGTGAACACGCTCAAGCCACGGGTGTAGGTCTCATCGCCATACTGAGCGAAAATCATCTGCCTTACCGACTCGGCGACATGTTCACTGTGAACCTTGGACCCATCGGGTCCGGAGCGCAGCTTGATCTCCTGCTGTCGGGCCGCGACAGCTTGTGCTTCGGTGATGTAGCCGTTGTCCAGCATCCGGTCGATGATGTGCAGCTGCCGCGACCTGGCGCGCTTCGGGTTGTTGATCGGGTTGTAGGCCGACGGGGCCTTGGGCAGCCCGGCGAGCATCGCCGCTTCAGCGACGGTCAGGTCGCGCAGTTGCTTGCCGTAATAGCTCTCGGCCGCCGCGGCAAAGCCATAGGAGCGATTTCCAAGAAAGATCTGATTCATGTAGATTTCGAGAATCTGATCCTTGGTCAGCAGATGCTCGAGCTTGAATGCCAGCAGGACCTCGTAGATCTTGCGTGTAAAGGTTTTCTCCGAGCTCAGGTAGACATTGCGCGCCACCTGCATGGTGATGGTCGAAGCGCCCTGGCTCCGGGCACGTCCAAGGTTTGCCAGTCCGGCGCGAAGCATTCCCTTGTAGTCGACGCCTCCATGCTGGTAGAACCGTGCGTCTTCGATCGCCAGTACCGCATCTTTCATGACCTTCGGAATCAGGCTCAGCGGCGTCAGGTTTCGGCGCTCGCCGAACTCCCCCAACAAAGAGCCCTCCGCGGAGTAAATGCGCAGCGGCAAATTGGGTCGATATTCCAACAGGTCCGAAACTTCGGGAAGTTTTGGATAGGCAATCGCCAGAGCCAGCGCCAGAATCATCAACGCGCAAAGCATGACCGCGACCATGAGGCCGAAGGTCCAGCCAAGAAATCGAAGCAAAACGCGTCTCCGGCGTGGGGGTCAGGACACGAGCTCATCGGCGTCGAACTGGATGACTCCGGCCACCGCATGCACATCGCTTGATCCCGACCTTGCCATTATAGGAACCGGGGTTGCCGGTTTTCCTGGCCCTGGCATGGTGTGGCAATATGATCGAAGACTTCGCGGACATCACTGCGCGCACTGCTTCAAGGCTGATTGAACGTCTGCTTTTGGCAACGGTGGGTTGATGATGGGCAGGAGAAAACCTTTACCGAACAAGGTTCTTGCTGCTAGCATTCAAGTGAATTCTTAAGTTCTTCTCAGTTGGTGTGCGACTGAATTCAGGGGATAGATTTGATCTCGTTGGGGTCACTGCTTAGTAGTCAGCCCGCAGCCTTGCTCGGACTCGACATCAGTTCTTCTAGCCTAAAGCTTGTCGAGTTGGGTCGTGAAAAATCGGGTGCATTCGTCCTTGAGCGTTGTTCCATCGAGCCCCTGGAGCAGGGATGGATCGTGGACGGAAACGTTGAGCGCTTCGATGAAGTGGTCGACGCCCTGCGCCGACTTGTCAAGAAAAGTGGGACCAAGGCGAAGAACGTCGCGATGGCATTGCCGGCGTCGGCCGTGATCACGAAGAAAATCATTCTGCCGGGCGGGCTGAGTGAGGCCGAACTTGAAGTGCAGGTCGAAACCGAAGCCAATCAGTACATTCCATTCTCACTTGATGAGGTAAGTCTTGATTTCTGTGTCATGGGGCCGAGCCAATCGGCCCCCGGCGACGTGGAAGTTCTGATCGCTGCCACCCGCAAGGAGAAAGTCCAGGACCGGCAAGGACTCGCAGAGGCGGCTGGTCTGAAGCCGGTCATCATTGACGTTGAAGCCTACGCTTCCCGGTTGGCCGCAGGTCGCCTGATCAGTCACTTGCCCAATGAGGGGCTGGATACGATGGTTGCCCTGTTCGAGGTCGGCGCCTACACGACGAGCATGCAGGCGTTGCGCAACGGCGAGGTGCTGTACGACCGGGATCAGGCCGTTGGTGGCGCACAGTTGACCCAGTTGATCGTTCGACAGTACGGATTCTCCGTGGAAGAGGCCGAGGCGAAGAAGCGCAGCGGTGATCTGCCCGAGGATTACCAGATTTCGGTGTTGGGGCCTTTTGTCGAGAACATGGCTCAAGAGATCAGCCGGGCGCTGCAGTTTTTCTTTACCAGCACTCCTTACAACCGGGTTGATTACGTCATGTTGGCTGGCGGGTCTGCCGCGCTTCCAGGTTTAGCTGAGGCGGTTACGCTGCATACCTCGTTTGCCTGTGCCCTGGTGGATCCATTTGAGGGCATGGTGTTTGGCGCGAAGGTCCGGGAAAACAAGGTCAGGCGCGAAGCGCCGTCGTATTTGACCTCTTGTGGATTGGCCATGCGGAGGTTTGTCCAGTGATCCTGATCAACCTGTTGCCGCACCGCGAGGCCGCGCGCAAGCGCCGCAAGGAAGTTTTCTTTGCGTCGCTTGGAATTGCCGCCGTTCTTGGCGGCCTGATTGCAGGGGGTGTTTTTGCTGTCTTTCAGGCGCAGATCTCGGAGCAAAGTAGTCGCAATCTGTTCCTGGACAATGAGAACAAGCGGCTGGACACGCAGATCAAGGAAATTGCGTCACTGCAATCGGAGATTGCTGCGCTGAAAGCGCGGCAAGAAGCCGTGGAATCCCTCCAGGCGGATCGAAACTTGCCCGTGCATCTGCTGAACGAACTCGTCTCCAAACTGCCCGATGGAATCTTCATCACGAGTATGCGGGAAGATAACCGGCGCGTGACGATTCAGGGCGTGGCTCAGTCCAACGAACGGGTCTCGGAGTTGTTGCGCAATCTGGGTAACGACAGCTACTGGCTGGCACGTCCAGAACTGGTGGAAATCGTCGCGGGTGTCACGGCACTCCCGAACAATCAGCAGCGACGCGTCGCCAATTTCACAATGCGGCTGTCGTTGATGAGTTCGAGCGAATCCCAGAAATTAAGGGCGGCGGCGAGTGCGCCGGCCGGTGTGCCGGTGGCGGCTGCTTCGGCGCCAGCAAAGAAATAGATTCAGCATGGCAACCAAACGTTCCAAGGGTATCGATTTCGCCGCATTGCAGCAGCGAATTGGCGCGCAGTTCGCTGGACTTGATCCCAACGATCCAACCGGCTGGCCGGCGTTTCCCAAGTTCATGCTGTGTGTTGTTGTCACGGTGGCGGTCGTCACCCTGCTTTGGTTTGTCTGGCTCAAGGGCCAGGACGAGGCGCTGCAAGTCGAACGGGTCAAGGAAGTCAAACTTCGGGACGATTACAGCAAGAAGCTGGTGCAGGCGGTTAACCTGGAAGCCTTGAAGCGCCAGCGTGAGCAGGTCCTGCAGTTCGTGAATCTACTTGAGAAGGAACTGCCAAGCAAGGCTGAAATGGACGCCCTGCTCTCGGACATCAACAATGCCGGGCTGGGACGCGGCCTGGCGTTTGATCTTTTCCGCCCTGGACAGGTCAGCGTGCGGGCCTACTACGCCGAATTGCCCATCGTACTGCGCGTGACGGGTCGGTATGGTGATATTGGCGCGTTCACCTCAGACATCGCGCACCTGTCCAGAATCGTCACCTTGAACAATTTATCGGTGACTCCTGTGGGAGGGGGTTCAGGGCAATTGAGCCTGAACGCCACCGCCCGCACATTCCGCTACCTCGACACCGACGAAATAGCCGCTCAGGGCAAGACCGCCCCTGGAGCGAAGAAATGAGAAGCACCGGCGCCATCACGCTCGCATTGAGCGTGATGCTCGGTGCATGCGGGGACGGAACGCACCAGGAATTGCAGAAATGGATGGCCGAGAAAAGGGCACAGACCAAGCCGCAAGTGACACCCATCTCCGAGCCGAAGAAGTATGTTCCGCAGGCCTATTCGCAGGCGGGTGTTACCGACCCGTTCAACAATCAGAAACTGTTGCTGGCATTCAAGGCGGATTCTGGCCAATCCGTTGTGAACAACAAGTTGATCACTCCTGAGTTGGCACGTCGCAAGGAGCCTTTGGAGGCGTTCCCTCTCGACACCATGGTCATGGTGGGGAGTTTGAACCGGGACGGCAGGTACATTGCCCTGGTGCGAGTGGACCGGCTTCTGTACCAGGTCCAAACCGGAAACTACCTTGGGCTGAACTATGGTCGGGTCAGCAAGATCACCGAAACCGAAGTGGCTTTGCGCGAGATCGTGCAGGACTCAACGGGTGACTGGATTGAAAGAACTGCCACGTTGCAGTTGCAAGAAAGGGCGAAATGAGTAAGCGAACATGGATAGCTGGGCGAACGTTTCGTCAAACGACGATAGGGCTATCCCTGCTCATATCGTCAATCGTGGCGAACGCGCAGAATGTGATCGAGGCGGTGACGGGTTCGGTCCAGGGAGGGGTGGAAGTGGTACGCATTGACCTGTCCAGCCCGATCACATCGCAGCCGGCGGGTTTCGCGATTCAGTCGCCGGCACGGATCGCTCTTGATTTTCCCGGTTTCAGCAACGGTCTTGGAAGATCCTCCGTTGAGATCAACCAGGGCAACTTGCGTTCAGTCAGTGTTGTCCAAGCGGGTGATCGAACCCGGGTCGTTCTGAATCTGAAGCAGGCAGCCGCCTACAGGACAGAAATTCAGGGCAAATCCGTTCTGGTCTGGCTGGAGGCTTCGGCTTCCTCGGCGCCGCCGCCCAGCACTCCAGCGTTCGCGGAAGCCAAGCCGCAAGAGGGGCAGGCGCTGAAAGATTTGGATTTTCGACGCGGAGCGGATAACGCTGGGCGAATCATCGTGACGCTTCCGAACAGCCAGGTGGGGGTGGATATCCGCCAAACGGGTCAAAACCTGGTTGTCGAGTTTCTGAAGTCGACTCTTCCCGAGGGCCTGCGACGCAAACTTGACGTCAGCGATTTCGGTACACCGATCCAGACCGTGACGACGTTCCAGGCGGCTGATCGGGTGCGGATGGTGATCGAGCCTCGTGGTTTCTGGGAGCACAGTGCCTACCAGACTGACAATCAGTTTGTTGTCGAAGTGCGGCCACAGAAGATTGATCCGAACAAGCTGACGCAGGGCCCCGGCTACCGCGGCGAAAAATTGTCGTTGAACTTCCAGAACATTGAAATCCGTTCCTTGCTCCAAGTGATCGCGGATTTCACGAACTTCAATGTCATCACTTCGGATTCAGTTACCGGGAGTGTGACACTTCGGTTGAAGGATGTTCCCTGGGATCAGGCACTGGACATCATCATGCAGGCTCGTGGCTTGGCCATGCGCAAGACAGACAATGTGCTGTGGATCGCGCCGCGTGACGAGATCGCAGCCAAGGAAAAATTGGAGCTCGAGGCGGTCAACGCGATTCAGAATCTTGAGCAGCTCAGGACCCAGTCGTTCCAGCTCAACTACACCAAGGCGGCGGAGGTGGCAGCGCAACTCCAGGCTGGTTCTGGCGGGAGCGCCGGGGGACGAATTCTTTCTGCGCGGGGCAGCGTGATTGCCGAGCCACGGACCAATCAGGTTTTCGTGACGGATATCAGTGCGAATCTCGAGAGGGTGCAGCAGCTGATCAACAAGCTGGACGTCGCCGTTCGGCAGGTCCTGATTGAGGCCCGGGTGGTCGAGGCGACGGACACCTGGGGCAGGGCCCTGGGTGTGAGGCTGGGCGGCGGCTACCTGGACATACCCATTGGTGGCAACAGCAGACTTGGATTTGGCACCAACTACGCCAATGTCACAGGGCCGCTCAGCACCAGCGGAAATTTCGTGAACTTTCCGGCGGTCGGGCTTGGACTGGGTACGCCGGCTTCGTTCGCTGTGTCGATTTTCAACGCTGCAGCAAATCGTTTTCTTGCGCTGGAGTTGCAAGCCCTTGAGGGCGACAGCAAAGGAAAGATCGTATCGGCGCCGCGCGTGGTCACGGCGAATCAAAAGACCGCGGTGATCGAATCGGGAACGGAGATTCCTTACCAGGTGGCAACTTCAAGTGGTGCGACTGCGGTCACTTTCAAGAAAGCGACGCTGAAACTGGAAGTGACGCCCCAGATTACTCCCGAGGGCAATATCATTCTGGACCTTGAGGTGAACAAGGACAGCCGCGGTACCGATACCTCAGACGGCACACCCACTATCAATACCAAACGCGTGAGAACTCAGGTGCTTGTCGAAAATGGCGGCACGGTCGTGATAGGGGGAATTTTTGAATTGTCTGAAACTGAAGGGGAAACGCGCGTGCCGTTTCTGGGTGACCTTCCCGGGATCGGCATGTTGTTCAAGAACCGGCAACGCCAGACGACCAAGCAGGAGATGCTGATTTTCATTACGCCGAAGATAGTCAGCGACCTCAGCTCGGGGCGTTGACAGATTTCCTTAGCGGGTGCGCCCGTTGCCAGCTTGCGGCGTCAGCCCATTTGCCTGATTGGTCTTCCGGGATCTGGAAAATCCACGGTTGGCCGGCACATTGCACGGCGACTCCAACTGAATTTTTACGATTCCGACCGCCTGATTGAGGCGCGTCTGGGTTGCTCGATTCTGGCGTACTTTGAGCAGGAAGGCGAAGCCCGATTCCGAGACGTCGAACAACAGGTCATCGACGAGCTGACCCTGTCACAGGACTGCATCATCGCCACGGGTGGCGGGGCCGTGCTACGCAGCGCCAATCGTGATTGTTTGCGCGACCGCTCAACGGTGATTTACCTCCGTGCCCAGCCGGAGTTTCTTCTCAAGAGGGTTTCGCATGACTCTCGACGGCCCTTGCTTCAAGGCGGCGACCCGTTGCTTCGATTGCGGGAGTTGTACGAAATGCGCGAACCGCTGTACCTGGAGACCGCCCACTTCGTCATCGAGACCGGGCGCCCGTCGATCCCGGCCCTTGTCAATCTGATATTGACTGAACTCAACCGGGCCGGGGTGACGCCGGCCGCCTGAGGCAGCAAGAGCCTTGGCCGGTGCGGGCCCATTCTGAGCCGGTCTAAACTCGCACACATGCTCCCTAGCGCCGAAAGCATGACCCCGACGATGCATCAGGTCGATGTTGATCTGGCTGATCGAAGTTACCCGATCTTGATTGGTGCAGGGCTCCTGCTTGCGCCGGTAATTTCTGATCGACTGCCTGCTGCATCCAAGGCGCTGATCGTCACCAACGATGTTGTCGGTCCCCTGTACGCGCATCGGCTCAACGCCCTGCTCGGGCGGCGCTACGCCGAAACCATTGTTCTTTCCCTGCCCGATGGCGAGACGCACAAGAACTGGGAAACTTTGAGCAGGATTCATCACGTCTTGCTGCAACACGCGTGCGACAGGGACACGATCATTTTCGCTCTCGGAGGGGGCGTGTTGGGAGACCTGGCGGGATTTGCCGCAGCGACCTATATGCGCGGCATTTCCTATGTTCAAGTTCCCACCACGTTGCTGGCCCAGGTGGATTCATCGGTAGGCGGCAAGACGGCAATCAACCACCCTCTTGGCAAGAACATGGTTGGCGCGTTCCATCAACCAAGCATGGTGTTGTGTGACACGGCGACGCTGGTCACGTTACCGAAACGGGAAGTGAGCGCTGGACTGGCTGAGGTGATCAAGTACGGGCCAATCTCTGACATGATTTTCATGGACTGGATTGAAGAGAACATCGAAAATCTTCGCGCTGGAGACCAGGCTGCGCTGGCCTATGCCGTGCGTCGCAGTTGCGAGATCAAGGCTGCAATCGTCTCTGCGGATGAGCGTGAGAGCGGACGCCGCGCCATACTCAACTTTGGGCACACCTTTGGGCACGCCATTGAGGCCGGCCTCGGCTTCGGCAGATGGCTGCACGGCGAGGCTGTCGGTTGCGGCATGGTCATGGCCGCTCGGCTGTCGCAACGTCTTGGTCTGGTCGAAGCCGCGTTTGTCGAGCGCTTAACGAATCTGATCCGGAACGCTGGTTTACCGACAGTCGGACCGAACTTGGGCATCGGTCGCTACACGGAGTTGATGCGAGTCGACAAGAAGGCTGCCAGTGGCGAGAACCGATTCGTCCTGATCAATGGACCAGGCCATGCGATTCTTGCCACCGCCCCGACCGCGATGGTCGAAGACGTCCTGCGAGAAAGTTGCCGTGATTCGTGAGATGCAATCGGGCGATCTTGGCCGGTGCAGCTGCATCCTGTCAAAGGGCTGGTAGAAGGTCGTTCACAGATCTCGATGAGCCATGGTGCCCAATCACAGAATCGCCTTGCAACACACCAGGGAATGGTTGGAGCGGGCGGTCATCGGTTTGAATCTGTGCCCTTTCGCCAAGGCCGTCCACGCCCATGGCTTGATCCATTTTGCATTGAGCACTGCCGATGACCATGCCGGACTGCTGGCCGATCTTGAGCGCGAGTTACTCGATTTGCAGCGCACCGATCCGAAGCAACGAGATACAACGTTGCTGGTGCTGCCGGACGCGTTGCACGAGTTCCGCGACATGCTCGATTTTCTGGGCGAGGCGGATTCCCTGCTGGGCCGGATGAGGCTGCAGGGTGTGATTCAGATCGCAAGTTTCCATCCCGGATTTCAGTTTGCCGGAACGGCAATCGATGACATCGAGAACTTTACCAACCGGTCTCCCTTCCCGTTGCTGCATCTGTTGCGCGAAGAGAGTGTTGATCGGGCGGTGGCGGCGATCCCGGATCCCGGGGAAATCTACCGCAACAACATCGCCAGGTTGCGGTCCATGGGCCATGAGGGTTGGCAGGCTCTTGCCATAGGGATCGACCGTGGAAGCTGAGGCACTGGGAGGACATTCCATTGAGCTGCTGAAGGAGTTGCATATCCTGACGCGCGATGGCAGGCTCAATCAGGATTCACGACGCAAGCTCAAGCAGGTCCAGCATCTATACCAGTTCATCGAGCCCATCCTGTTGGAACTCGAGTCGAACGGAGGCGCGCTTACGGTTGCCGATCACGGAGCCGGCAAGTCGTACCTTGGATTTCTCGTTTACGACCTTTTTTTTCGCTCTCGAGCGCTTGGGCATGTTTACGGCATCGAAGCCCGTGCTGAGTTGGTGGAGCGTTCCCGCATCTTGGCCGATCGCCTCCATTTTTCCCGGATGAGCTTCATCAACGCCAGCGTCACGCAATCGATGCAAGTCAACACCATGCCAGTCCACATTGAATTGGTGACCGCGTTGCACGCTTGTGATACGGCAACCGATGACGCGATTGCTTTCGGGCTGCAAAAGGAAGCGAAGTTCATGGTCCTCATTCCCTGCTGCCAGGCTGAGGTGGCTCGAAGCCTGAGTCGGAACAAGGCCCTGCTCCTGTCTAGAACCCCTCTCGCAGAGCTTTGGCGGCGACCCTTACACACGCGCGAAATGGGAAGCCAGATTACCAACGTTTTGCGGTGCCTGTACCTCGAGGCGCGCGGTTACCGCGTCACCGTGACCGAGCTGGTCGGATGGGAACACAGTTTGAAAAACGAGCTCATCCTGGCAAAAAGAACCGGCCATTGCCGGCTCACGGCAGGCAAGCGACTTGAAGCTATCTTGGCCGAATTTGGTTTGTCGGACCTGTTGCGGTCGCGTTTCCCAATCGCGTGACTTGATTCATGGCGCGACTTCCACGGCTGGTCATTGCGCGGCAACTGCACCACGTTCTCCAATGGGGCCACAACAAAGACAACATTTTTCTGGACGACGTCGACGCGTTGCAACTGCTCGAGATTTTGAACAAGTCCGCTGCAAGGCATGGGGTGGTCATTCATGCATGGGTGCTGATGCCGAATCACTTCCACTTGTTGGTCACACCCGAGTCGGCCAATTCGCTCACGGGAATGATGCAAGCCCTTGGGCGCGATTACGTGCGCCATTTCAATCGGCGCCATCATCGCTCCGGCACACTCTGGGCGGGTCGCTATCGCTCGGCGCTCGTCGATGCCAACCAGTATCTTCTGCCGTGCATGGTGTTTCTTGACCTTCATCCAGTACGCAGCGGATTGGTCGAAAGCCCGGCCGATTACCCTTGGTCAAGCCACCGCCAGTACGTCGGCCTTCCGGCACCCAGTGCGCTGCCGAGGATCGTTCCGCATGCTGTGGCGTGGCATCTTGGCAACACTCCCTTCGCGCGCGAAGCTGGTTACCGAGAACTTGTGGACGTCGCCTTTGGTGCAGAAAAGAAAGATGAAATTGTTACTGCAATTCGCGGAGGGTGGGCACTTGGAAGCCACCAATTTGTTCAGCAAATGCAAAGCTTGACCCAGCGCCGGATGACCAAGTCGCTTGCAGGTCGGCCATCGAAATCGAACGCGCCAGCGGCCGAGAACCAGGGCCGCTAACCAGTGCCAGAAGTCTGTATCGCAAGGCAACAATATTTGCTATGTCCCTTATTTATGGTCGATTTCCTAAAGATAAAAAATAAACATGACCTGTCCCCAATTATTTTTTCCGGCTACTATGCTGCAGTGCACTAACATCGCATTTCCCCAAGAGATTTCCTGGAGATCGCGATGACCACTGACGCCGAAGTGCGGGACCTTGAGCAAAACGGGCTTTATTGCGCGTCGCATGAGCATGATGCCTGCGGCGTTGGGTTCGTGGCGCATATCAAGGGAGTGAAAAGCCACTCCATCATCGTTCAGGCGCTCAAGATTCTGGAGAATCTTGATCATCGGGGCGCGGTGGGGGCGGACAAGTTGATGGGGGACGGCGCCGGCATCCTGATACAGCTTCCGGACGCGCTGTACCGTGAAGAAATGGCGGCTCGCGGGGTTCAACTTCCACCGCCGGGAGAGTATGGCGTAGGTATGGTGTTTCTCCCGAAGGAGCCTGGATCCCGTCTAGCCTGCGAACAGGAGTTGGAGCGGGCCGTGAAGGCCGAGGGTCAGGTTTTTCTTGGTTGGCGCGACGTGCCGGTGAATCGCGATATGCCGATGTCTCCAACGGTGCGCGCCAAGGAGCCGGTTCTGCGCCAGATCTTTATCGGTCGCGGCGACGACGTGATCGTTCAGGACGCGCTTGAACGCAAGCTTTACGTCATTCGCAAGACGGCCAGTGCGGCCATCCAGAAGCTTCGCCTGAAGCATAACAAGGAGTATTACGTTCCGAGCATGTCAAGCCGGACGGTCGTGTACAAAGGCCTGCTGCTGGCGGCTCAGGTAGGGGCATACTTTTGTGATCTTGAAGTGCCGAGTTGTGTTTCCGCCCTTGGATTGGTCCACCACCGGTTTTCAACCAACACTTTTCCAGAATGGCCGCTGGCCCATCCCTACCGCTACGTGGCGCACAACGGTGAGATCAACACCATCAAGGGAAACTACAACTGGATGAAGGCACGCGAGGGTGTGATGTCCTCGCCTGTGCTTGGGTCGGACCTGAAGAAGCTCTATCCGATCAGTTTTCCCACTCAGTCCGACACGGCGACGTTTGACAACTGTCTGGAGCTGCTGACCATGGCCGGTTACCCGATCGGTCAGGCGATGATGATGATGATTCCCGAGCCGTGGGAGCAGCACACGCTGATGGGTGAGCGCCGCCGCGCGTTCTACGAATACCACGCCGCCATGCTCGAGCCCTGGGACGGTCCGGCCTCGATTGTCTTTACCGATGGCCGGCAAATTGGTGCCACGCTCGACCGCAACGGTCTTCGTCCCTCAAGGTACTGCATTACCGATGACGATCTGGTGATCATGGCGTCCGAATCGGGTGTGTTGCCTGTGCCTGAGAGCCGGATCGTCCGCAAATGGCGATTGCAACCCGGCAAGATGTTCC
The DNA here is from genome assembly GCA_038901875.1 of Burkholderiaceae bacterium. Taxonomy (GTDB): domain Bacteria; phylum Pseudomonadota; class Gammaproteobacteria; order Burkholderiales; family Burkholderiaceae_C; genus JBCKPE01. The sequence goes on along the minus strand of JBCKPE010000001.1, from coordinate 80,411 downwards.
TGATCGATCTGGAACAGGGCCGCATGATCGACGACGAAGAACTCAAGTCGAGCCTGGCAAACAGCCGTCCCTACCAGCAGTGGATAGAGAACCTGCGCATCCGGCTTGATGACGTCGCGGGGGGCGCGGACACAGTGATCTCTGCGCAAGCGTCCTTGCTCGATCGGCAGCAGGCGTTCGGGTTCACCCAGGAAGACATTAAGTTCCTGATGTCACCCATGGCGCAATCCGGTGAGGAAGGTGTTGGCTCGATGGGCAATGACACGCCGCTTGCCGTGCTGTCGATGAAGAACAAGCCGCTCTACAACTATTTCAAACAATTGTTTGCCCAGGTCACCAATCCACCGATTGACTCGATCCGCGAGTCGATCGTCATGTCGCTGGTCTCTTTCATCGGACCGAAACCGAATCTGCTGGACATCAACCAAGTCAACCCACCCATGCGCCTGGAGGTGAGTCAGCCGATTCTTGATTTTGCCAACATGGCCAAACTCAGGAACATCGAAAGACATACCCAAGGCAAGTTCAAGAGCTACCCTATTGATATTACCTACCCCCTGGCCTGGGGACACGAGGGCGTGGAAGCCAAACTCGCGTCAATCTGCGCGGAAAGCGTGGACGCGATCCGCGGCGGCAAGAACATCCTGATCATCAGCGATCGTGCCATCGGTCCCGACCAGGTGGCCATTCCCGCGTTGCTTGCGCTCTCTGCCGTGCACCAGCATCTGATCCGCGAGGGCTTGAGGACAACGGCGGGGCTGGTGGTGGAGACGGGCACGGCACGCGAGGTGCACCAGTTTGCGGTCCTTGCGGGCTATGGTGCGGAGGCGGTGCATCCGTACCTGGCGCTGGAGACACTGGCGTCCATGCACCAGGAGTTGCCGGGCGATCTGAACCTCGAAAAGGCAACAACCAACTACATCAAAGCGGTCGGCAAAGGCCTGTCGAAGATCATGTCCAAGATGGGCGTATCGACCTATATGAGCTACTGCGGAGCGCAGCTGTTTGAGGCCATCGGAATCAACAGTGAGACGATGGAGAAGTACTTCACCGGTACGGCGAGCCGGATCGAAGGTATCGGCGTGTTTGAAATTGCGGAGGAAGCGATCAGGATGCATCGGCAGGCTTTTGGCGATGACCCTGTCCTCGAGAACATGCTGGACGCTGGCGGCGAATACGCGTGGCGCGTCCGGGGTGATGAGCATATGTGGACGCCCGACGCCATCGCGAAGCTGCAGCACAGCACGCGGTCCAACAACTGGGCCACCTACAAGGAGTATGCCCAGTTGATCAACGATCAGGGCCAGCGTCATATGACCTTGCGTGGCCTGTTTGAGTTCAGGGTCGATCCGGACACTGCGATCCCGGTTGACGAGGTCGAAAGCGCAGCGGAAATCGTGAAACGTTTTGCGACCGGCGCCATGTCATTGGGGTCCATCTCCACCGAGGCTCATACGACGTTGGCGATTGCCATGAACCGCATCGGCGGCAAGAGCAACACCGGAGAGGGCGGCGAAGACCCGGCCCGCTATCGCCAGGAGCTCCGGGGCATCGCCATACGCAAGGGGCAGACGACTGCGGAAATCCTTGGCCCTGGCGTGGTTGAGGCCGACTACGTTCTGCAGGACGGAGACTCGTTGCGTTCCCGCATCAAACAGATCGCTGCGGGTCGTTTTGGCGTCAATGCCGAGTACCTTTCCAGCGCCGACCAGATCCAGATCAAGATGGCGCAGGGCGCCAAGCCAGGGGAAGGCGGCCAGCTGCCGGGCGCCAAGGTCAGCGAATACATCGCCAAGCTGCGCTACAGCGTTCCGGGCGTCGGCTTGATTTCCCCGCCGCCGCACCACGACATCTACTCCATCGAGGATCTGGCGCAACTGATCCACGATTTGAAGAACGTCGCGCCACACGCCAGTGTCAGCGTCAAATTGGTGAGTGAGGTTGGTGTGGGAACTGTCGCCGCCGGTGTCGCCAAATGCAAGAGCGACCATGTCGTCATTGCCGGCCACGATGGCGGTACCGGCGCGTCGCCCTGGTCATCGATCAAACATGCCGGAAGTCCCTGGGAAATAGGACTCGCGGAAACGCAGCAAACCCTGGTTCTGAACCGGCTGCGCGGACGCATACGGGTGCAGGTCGACGGCCAGATGAAAACTGGGCGCGACGTGGTCATTGGCGCCCTGCTTGGTGCCGACGAATTCGGCTTTGCCACGGCTCCGCTGGTGGTAGGGGGCTGCATCATGATGCGCAAATGCCACCTCAACACTTGCCCGGTCGGCGTGGCAACGCAGGATCCGGTGCTGCGCAGGAAGTTTCGTGGCAAGCCCGAGCATGTCGTGAACTACTTCTTCTTTGTGGCCGAGGAGGTGCGGGCCATCATGGCCCAGTTGGGGATGCGCAAGTTCGATGAACTGATTGGACGATCCGACCTGTTGGATACCAGGAAAGGTATCGAGCACTGGAAGGCCAGTGGCCTGGATTTTTCGCGCATTTTTGCCCAACCCAAAGTTCCGGCAGATGTGCCGCGCCGCCATGTTGAGGCGCAGGACCATGGTCTGGAGCGCAGTTTGGACAATCTGCTGATCGAAAAATGCCGTGCCGCAATTGACCGGGGCGAGAAGGTCAGGTTCATGGAGGTGGCCAGGAACGTGAACCGATCCGTCGGCGCCATGCTCTCGGGCGCGCTCACCAGGGCACGGCCCGAAGGATTGCCCGATGACACGGTGCGGATACAGCTTGAGGGAACAGGCGGGCAGTCCTTTGCAGCGTTTCTGGCCAAGGGAATCACGCTCTACCTGATTGGCGACGCCAACGACTACACCGGCAAGGGATTGAGCGGAGGCCGGGTGGTGGTGCGGCCCAGCATCGATTTTCGCGGCGACGCGACCAAAAATATCATTGTGGGGAATACCGTGTTGTACGGCGCGACCGACGGGGAAGCCTTCTTTTGCGGGGTTGCGGGCGAGCGTTTTGCTGTTCGCTTGAGCGGAGCGACGGCCGTGGTGGAAGGCACGGGTGACCACGGATGCGAGTACATGACGCGTGGCACGGTCGTCGTGCTCGGCAAGACCGGACGCAATTTCGCTGCGGGCATGAGCGGGGGCATCGCCTATGTCTTCGACGAGGACGGCGAGTTCGCGCAACGCTGCAACACCGCGATGGTCTCGCTTGAGAAGGTGCTCAGCGCCAGCGAGCAGAGCGCCCAGGTGGACCCAGCGCTATGGCACCAGGACCAGGCCGACGAGACACTGCTGCGCAAGCTGCTGCAGGAACATAACCGGTGGACGGGCAGCAAACGGGCCCGGGAACTTCTTGATAGCTGGGAACTGTCCCGAGCAAGATTTGTCAAGGTCTTCCCCCATGAGTACCGCCGGGCATTGGCCGAAATCGGCGCGAGAACGATTCGGGAGCCAAAGGCTGCCGCCGTCAGGGCCGGAACAAGGAAGCTCACGGCTGACCTCAAGTAGGTCGCGCTGCATTCAGAAAAGTCAGAACAACGATTGGAACTGCCATCATGGGAAAGGTCACCGGATTCTTGGAGTTTGAGCGGACCGAGGAAAAATACCTCCCGGTGGCCCAGCGCGTGAAGAGTCATCGAGAGTTCGTTCTGGGGCTCGCCGACGATCAGGCACGCCGGGAAGGCGCCCGCTGCATGGATTGCGGCACTCCGTTTTGCATCAGTGGTTGTCCGGTCAACAACATCATTCCGGATTTCAATGATCTGGTCTATCGGGACGACTGGAAAAATGCGATCCAGGTGCTGCATAGCACCAACAACTTTCCGGAATTCACCGGCCGGATCTGCCCCGCGCCGTGCGAGGCTGCCTGCACGCTGAACGTGAGCAATGAGCCGGTTGGCATCAAGTCCATCGAGCGCGCCATCATTGATCGTGCCTGGTCTGAACAGTGGGTCCAGCCAATGATCCCGCCGCAGCGGACCGGCAAGACGGTGGCGGTCATTGGCTCAGGCCCAGCGGGACTTGCGGCCGCGCAGCAATTGGCCCGAGTTGGGCACGCGGTCACCGTGTTTGAGAAGAATGACCGCATTGGCGGCCTGTTGCGCTACGGGATTCCCGACTTCAAGATGGAGAAGTCGCACATCGACCGGCGTGTCGAGCAGTTGCGACAGGAGGGTGTGAGTTTTCGCACGGGCGTTCTGATCGGGGCGCTTGACGGCGACACCAAGGTCACCAACTGGTCGCGCGAAGTGATCGAAGCCGGGCAGCTTGAGCGCGAGTTTGATGCGGTCCTGCTGGCCTGTGGCGCCGAGCAGTCGCGCGATCTGCCGGTACCCGGTCGGCACCTCGACGGCATCCATTTCGGCATGGAGTTCCTGCCGCAACAGAACCGGGTCAACGCTGGCGATGCCGTCACGGCACAGCTGCGCGCGGACCGCAAGCACGTGATCGTGATTGGTGGCGGAGATACCGGCAGCGATTGTGTCGGTACCAGCAATCGGCACGGTGCTGCCAGCGTGACGCAGTTTGAACTGCTGGCACAACCGCCGCTGGAGGAGAACCGACCGATGACCTGGCCGTACTGGCCGGTCAAGTTACGCACCAGTTCGAGCCACGAGGAGGGGTGTGAACGCGAATTCGCGATATCCACCAAGGAGTTTCTCGGCAAGAAGGGCAAGGTGACCGGACTCAAGACCGTGCGCGTCGCCTGGCGGGCCGGGAAGATGGTTGAGATAGCCGGCAGCGAGCAGGTGTTGAAGGCCGATCTCGTTCTGCTGGCCATGGGCTTTGTCGGGCCGGTGCGCTCGATTCTTGACGCGTTTGGCGTTCAGGCCGACGCCAGAGGAAATGTCAAGGCAACGACCGAGAAGGTCGGCGGATACGCTTCGGGCAAGCCGGGGGTGTTTGCTGCTGGCGACGTTCGCCGCGGGCAGTCGCTGGTGGTTTGGGCTATACGGGAAGGACGACAGGCGGCCTACGCAGTTGACGAATTCCTCATGGGCGAGAGCCGACTTCCGCGCTAAAAACTGCTGGGCTAATCCCGTATCATCAAAGGGGCTGGACCCCGACGGCCCATCTGCCTGATGAATTCTCCCAACTCGCCTGCTCTCGTAGAACTCAGATACCTGACCTTTGGATACGGGTATCACGCCGTCCTGAAGGATGTCAATTTGGCCGTTCCAAGAGGCAAGGTGACCGCGTTGATGGGTACCTCCGGGGGTGGCAAGACCACCGTCCTGCGCCTGATCGCAGGCCAGTACCGGGCGCAGAACGGGCAAACCCTGTTCGATGGTCAGGACATTGGTTTGATGGACCAGACGCAGCTTTATGACGCCCGTCGCCGCATGGGCATGCTGTTTCAGTTCGGCGCCCTGTTTTCGGACCTGAATGTTTTTGATAACGTGGCGTTTCCGCTTCGTGAAAACACCGCGCTGCCTGAGGTTCTGATCCGCGACGTCGTTCTGATGAAGCTAAATGCCGTAGGGCTCAGAGGCGCCCGTGATCTGATGCCGTCTGAATTGTCCGGCGGCATGGCGCGTCGTGCTGCGCTCGCGCGCGCCATAGCGCTTGATCCGGAACTGATCATGTATGACGAGCCGTTTTCCGGTCTTGACCCGATTTCCACTGGAACCGCGGCCAAGCTGATCCGCGAACTCAACGATACCTTGGGAATCACCAGCCTGGTGGTTTCGCATGAGTTGAGTGAAACTTTTCGTATCTCAGACAAGGTTGTCATCATTGCCAATGGAGGCATTGCCGTTCAAGGCACGCCGCAAGAGGTTGCGCAGTCAGTTGATCCTTTGGTACACCAATTCATGAACGCCCTGAGCGAAGGACCGGTGCAGTTCCATTACCCTGGTCCCCGGGTCGAGCAGGATTTCGGCAGGTCAGGTAGAGCATGAGTTGGCTGCAGCCCGCCGAAATCGGTTTTTCCATCCGTGCCGTGCTGGCAAACTGGGGCCACGGGGCGCGCCTGTTGGCCCGGCTTGTTCTACTGAGTGGGCCATGCCTGAAGCGCTTTGGCCTGGTGCGTGACCAGATTCATTTTCTTGGCAACTACTCGCTCGCCATCGTCACGGTTTCAGGGCTTTTTGTTGGTTTTGTGTTGGGACTTCAGGGCTATTACACCCTGCAGCGCTACGGCTCGACAGAGGCACTCGGACTGCTTGTGGCCCTCAGTCTGGTGCGCGAATTGGGACCGGTCGTGACGGCCTTGCTGTTTGCCGGGCGTGCCGGGGCCTCGCTGACGGCGGAGATTGGCTTGATGCGTGCCGGGGAGCAACTGTTGGCCATGGAAATGATGGCCGTCGATCCGATCCGGCGTGTGCTGGCACCGCGTTTCCTGGCCGGCATTATTGCCATGCCGATACTGGCGGCGGTCTTCAGCGCGGCGGGTATCTTCGGTGGCTACGTTGTGGGTGTGCTCCTCATTGGCATCGATTCCGGATCGTTCTGGAGTCAAATGCAGGGTGGGGTTGACGTCTGGCGCGATGTAGGCAATGGCGTCATCAAGAGCTTTGTTTTCGGCGTCGCTGTGACTTTTGTCGCTTTGTTGCAAGGATATGAGGCGCACCCGACGCCCGAGGGGGTGTCCAAGGCGACAACCCGGTCGGTGGTGATCGCTTCGCTTTCCGTACTCGGACTGGACTTTGTTCTGACGGTCATGATGTTCAGCATATAGAGGAATTGCCGTGCAACGCTCGAAGAATGATTGGTGGGTGGGCCTGTTTGTCCTGATTGGCGGCGTCGCCATCCTGTTTTTGGCCCTGAAGTCGGCCAACCTGCTGAGTCTGAGTTTTGAATCGGGGTACCGGGTGACGGCAAAGTTCGACAACGTTGGCGGACTCAAGCCCCGTGCTGCGGTCAAGAGCGCGGGCGTGGTGGTCGGGCGGGTCGATTCGATCACGTTTGATGACAAGAGCTTTCGGGCTTTGGTCACGATTACATTGGAAAGCCGCTTTGCTTTCCCAAAGGACAGTTCGCTTAAGATATTGACGAGTGGTTTGCTCGGGGAACAGTACATCGGTATCGAGGCCGGGGCGGACGTGAACAATCTTCGCGGCGGGGACGTCGTGAGTTCCACGCAGTCGGCGGTTGTGCTTGAAAACCTGATTGGCCAGTTTCTCTACAACAAGGCGGCTGAGGGTGGATCGGCTCCAGGAAATGGAAACAAGAAATGAAATCGATCAGTGCTGATGGTGCCAGCACGCCGCGTCAGTCGAGGGCCATGGCATGGCTTTCAATGTTGGCCCTGGCCCTGCTTTACGGTTGCGCAACCGCGCCGAACGCCGATCCCCGTGATCCGTTCGAGAGCTTCAACCGAAGCATGTTGGATTTCAATGAAGGGGTTGACAAGGCGATCCTGCGACCAGTCGCCATGGTTTACAAGGAAGCTGTGCCCAGCCTGGTGCGGCGCGGTGTTGCGAATTTTTTTGCCAATCTGGATGATGGCTGGTCCGCGATCAACAGCGGAATGCAATTGAAAGCACAGGCCGCTGCCGAAAGCACGATGCGTTTTAGTGTGAATACGGTGTTTGGGATTCTCGGCGTCTTTGATGTCGCCAGCGAAATGAACATCCCGCGGCATCGCGAAGATTTTGGCCAGACGCTGGGGCGCTGGGGCGTTCCAACCGGCCCTTACCTGATGCTTCCATTCCTTGGTCCCTCGACGCTGCGCGACGCGCTGGCGCTGCCCATCGATCGTGCTGGAAATCCGGTGTCGGGGTTGCGCGATGTTTCATCGCGCAACATGTTGCTCGCGCTGGACGCGGTCGACGGCAGGTCTCGGCTGCTGGGCCTGGGCACGCTCATCGAAGAGGCTTCACTGGACAAGTACAGCTTCATTCGCGACGTCTTTTTTCAAAGACGAAGCAGCGAAGTGTTTGACGGAAACGTTCCAGAGAACGACGTTCCCTCAAAATAGCCGGGCCGTCATCAGTACAATTTGTTGCGATTGGCGCAACCCCTGGTCAGCATAAAACGGGTTTGATCCGTTGAAGATGCAACGATCAATGGAAACTGGAGATAGGTTAAATGCATCTACGTGATATGGCTAAGCGTTTCCCGCTCCTGGTGGCACTGGCGCTGTCCGGCGTGCTGGCGGTCGCCCATGCAGCCGAAGAAACTCCTGACGCCTTTGTGAAGCGCCTTTCGTCGGAGGTGGTTGAATCGATTCGCGCTGACAAATCGGTGCGCGCAGGCGATCTGACGAGCATCATGGTGCTGGTTGAAAGCAAGGTCATGCCCAACATCAATTTTCAGCGCATGACGGCTTCCGCGGTGGGTCCGAGCTGGCGTCGTGCGACGCCCGAGCAGCAGGGGCGGCTTCAGGAAGAGTTCAAGATCCTGCTGGTGCGAACCTATTCCGGCGCGTTGGCGCAGGTGAATGACCAGGTGGTGACGGTCAAGCCTGTGCGATTTGCGCCGGAGGACAAGGAAGTCGTGGTTCGCACCGAGGTCAGGGGTCGAGGCGATCCGATTCAGCTGGACTACCGGCTTGAACGCACCCCGGGCGAAGGTGCGGGCTGGAAGATTCTCAACCTGAACGTGCTGGGGGTTTGGCTGGTGGATACCTATCGCACCCAGTTTGCCCAGGAAATCAATGCAAATGGGATCGACGGCCTAATTGCAGCGCTGACCGAACGCAATCGACGCAACAGTCGCAAGATTTGATCGTGCTGACCCTGCCGGCGACCCTGACCCTTTCCGAGGCAGCGCATTGGGTGGACCGTCTCGACATGGAACTGCGCGATCCGTCACGGGGAGATCTCGTGGTCGACGCCGCCGCATTGACGCATTTTGATTCGTCCGTTCTGGCGCTGTTGCTTCAGGTGCGGCGCGAGGCAATTCGCCAACAACGACCTTTTGCCGTGCGCGGTGCCCCGGCCAAGCTGATGGCGCTGGCCCAAATGTACGGCGTGAAGGATTTGCTTGGCGTGATGGCCTAGCTGGGATTGAGCCAGGCTCAGGCCTGCGTTTCCGCAGCACTCTCGACGTTCCGCCGCAAATTGGTGACTGGAACGCGCCCCGCAGTCGGTAAAATCGGCGTTTCCCATGCCTGCCGTTTCGTTTCGATCTGTCTCGAAGATCTATCCCTCCAGCCGAAACGCGACGATCAACCCTATCAAGGCCCTGGACGACGTCAGTTTTGACATTGGCGAGGGCGAATTTTTCGGATTGCTCGGGCCCAATGGGGCTGGAAAAACAACCCTTATCAGTATTCTGGCTGGATTGTCCCGCGCTACCCACGGGCATGTGACCGTGCTTGGCCACGATGTCGAAAGGGACTACGCAGCCGCCCGGCGCAGTATTGGCGTGGTTCCGCAGGAACTGGTGTTTGATCCGTTCTTCTCGGTCAGGGAGGCTTTGCAGATTCAGTCTGGTTATTTTGGCCTTCGCAAGAACGACGCATGGATTGACGAGCTGCTGACGCGATTGGGACTTGCCGACAAGGCTGACGCCAACATGAGGCAACTGTCGGGCGGCATGAAGCGGCGCATGCTGGTGGCCCAGGCCTTGGTGCACAAGCCGCCGGTGATCGTGCTGGATGAGCCTACCGCCGGGGTCGACGTCGAACTGCGTCAAACCTTGTGGCAGTTCATTGCTTCGCTGAATCGCCAAGGCAATACCGTGCTGCTGACGACCCACTACCTTGAAGAGGCTGAGGCCCTGTGTTCGCGAATCGCCATGCTCAAGCAGGGGCGGGTGGTCGCCTTGGCTGATACCGCCACACTGCTCCAATCCGCCTCCAGCAACGTGCTGCGCTTCAAACTGGACGGCGACCTGCCCGACGAAATGGCCAGCCGGGCTCGGGTGACCGGCCGCATTGTTCAGCTTCCAGTCCACAATGCGATCGAAATTGAGCAGCATTTGTCTGCGCTGCGCCAGGCCGGATTGACGGCCGAGGATGTGGAGGTAAGAAAGGCCGACCTGGAGGACGTGTTTCTTGAAGTCATGGCGCGGGAGACGTCGTCATGACCGGCTGGCAGACGCTTTTCTACAAGGAAGTCCTGCGTTTCTGGAAAGTCATTTTCCAGACCGTGGCGGCCCCGGTACTCACCGCCGTACTCTATTTGTTGATTTTTGGCCATGTGCTCGAAGGGCGCGTCAGCGTTTACGGCGGCATCGCGTATACCGCTTTTCTGATTCCTGGCCTCGTGATGATGAGTGTGTTGCAGAACGCTTTTGCGAACAGTTCCTCCTCAATGATTCAGAGCAAGATCATGGGCAATTTGGTGTTTCTGCTGCTGTCCCCTCTGTCGCACTGGAGTTGGTTCCTGGCCTATGTCGGCTCATCTTTGGTCCGCGGACTTGCCGTTGGCGCTGGCGTCCTGTTTGTCGCGTCATTTTTTGCGACGCCTTCGTTTGAAGCGCCGGTCTGGATTCTGGTTTTTCTGGTCCTCGGCGCAGTGCTGCTGGGATCGCTCGGACTGATTGCCGGCCTATGGGCGGAGAAATTCGATCAGATGGCGGTGTTCCAGAATTTCGTGATTCTTCCCATGACCTTCCTCAGTGGCGTCTTCTACTCGATTCATTCACTGCCGCCGTTCTGGCAGACGGTAAGCCATCTGAATCCGTTTTTTTACATGATTGACGGCTTCCGCTACGGCTTTTTCGCCGTCAGCGATGTATCGCCATGGTTGAGCCTGGCTGTGGTCGGGTCGGCCACGCTGTTGGTCGGTGCGATCACCGTACACCTGCTGCGTATTGGTTACAAGATCAGACTTTGAAGCGATGCGTTGCCGACATCCAGACCCATGACATCAGAACAACTTACGCACATCATCCGGGCCGGCCTGCGCTGTGAACACCTTGCGCTCGAAGGCGACGGACGGCATTGGTTTGCCACCATCGTTTCAGCGGAGTTCGAGGGAATGCGCTTGATCCAGCGGCATCAGAAGGTCTATCGGACCCTGGGCAGCAAGATGGATAGCGACGAAGTGCATGCGCTTTCAATGAAAACCTTGACCCCGGCCGAATGGGCCAATCAGGGGCAATGAGCTCGCCATGGACAAACTATTAATTCGAGGCGGTCGCAGCTTGCACGGAGCCCTGGGCGTTTCGGGCGCCAAGAACGCCGTGTTGCCCGAACTCTGTGCGGCCCTCTTGACGGCAGAGCCAGTCACTCTGACTAACGTTCCGCAGCTGCAGGACGTTGCGACCATGCTCAAGCTCATTCGCAGCATGGGGCCACAGGCTGAGCGGATGACAAGCGACGATGCCGGCGAAATTCGCTTGCATGCGGCGACTATTGCCGAGGCGAGAGCACCCTACGAACTGGTCAAGACGATGCGTGCCTCGGTTCTGGTTCTGGGGCCGCTGTTGGCGCGACTTGGCGAGGCCAAGGTGTCCTTGCCAGGAGGGTGCGCCATCGGCATACGCCCGGTTGACCAGCATATCAAGGGGCTGCAGGCCATGGGCGCCGACATCGCGGTCGACCATGGTTACATCGTGGCCAGACTTGGCAAGGGCATGAAAAGGCTGCGTGGCACACGAATCACAACCGACATGATCACGGTGACCGGGACCGAAAACCTGATGATGGCGGCCTGTCTTGCCGACGGCGAAACCATCCTGGAGAATGCGGCCCGGGAGCCCGAAGTGGCCGATCTCGCCGAGATGCTGATCAAGATGGGCGCCCGGATCGAGGGGCATGGCAGCAGCACGATCCGGATACAGGGTGTGGCGCGGTTGCGTGGCTGCAGTCATCGTGTGGTTGCAGATCGCATTGAGACCGGCACCTTTCTTTGCGCTGTCGCCGCGGCCGGCGGGGACGTCACACTGAAAGGGGCAAGGGCGGATCATCTCGACGCTGTCATCGACAAGCTGCGCGATGCCGGCGCCCATGTTGAGGCCGTTGCGGAAGGGGTTCGCATTCGAGCCCAGGGCCGACTCAAGGCGCAGAGTTTTCGTACCACCGAGTACCCAGGCTTTCCGACCGACATGCAGGCCCAATTCATGGCGGTCAATTGCATCGCCAACGGCTCGTCCAAGGTGATAGAAACCATTTTCGAGAACCGATTCATGCATGTCAATGAACTGGTCCGCCTGGGTGCCGATATCCAGATCGACGGCAAAGTGGCGTTGCTCAAGGGCGTGCCCCGCCTCTCCGGTGCGACCGTGATGGCGACCGATCTTCGAGCCTCTGCCTCCCTGGTGATTGCCGGATTGGTTGCTGAAGGCGAAACGACGGTCGAGCGCATCTACCACCTTGATCGCGGCTACGACCACATGGAGAAGAAGCTGCGCGCCCTGGGCGCCGACATCGAGAGAATCCGATGACTCTTGCGCGGTTTCGCTGGAACAGGGCATGATCACCCTGGCCCTGTCCACGGGGCGCATCCTTGACGAGGCGCAGCCCTTGCTGAAGGCGGCGGGCATCGAAGTGCTGGATGATGCAGAGACGTCGCGCCGGCTGATTCTGAGCACCAGGAATCCCGAAGTTCGAGTCATTCTTGTCAGGGCTTCGGATGTCCCGACCTATGTCCAACATGGTGGTGCCGACATGGGCGTGGTTGGTCGCGATACGCTGCTCGAGATGGACCGTGACGGGCTGTACCAACCGCTGGACTTGCGCATCGCGAAGTGCCGAGTCAGCGTGGCAGTGCGCGAGGGCTTTGACTATGCGGCGGCCGTACGCCAGGGCAGCAGGTTGCGAGTCGCAACCAAGTACGTGGAGATTGCACGGGAATTTTTTGCCGCGAAGGGCGTCCACGTCGACCTGATCAAGCTCTATGGCAGCATGGAGTTGGCGCCCTTGACCGGTCTGGCCGATGCCATTGTCGATCTGGTTTCCACCGGGCATACGCTGCGGGCGAATCACTTGCTGGAGGTCGAGAAGATCATGGACGTGAGTGCCCGATTGATCGTCAACCAGGCGGCGTTGAAGCTCAAGCAGCAACCCATTCGGGCCATCATCGACGCCCTGGCGCAGGCCGTCGGGCCCCTTGCGCCCATGGAGCGATCGTGACGCTGGCTGCGCGACCACGGCGGCTTGACACCTTGTCGGAGAGTTTTGAGTCCGACTTTCGAGAGCAGTTTCGGCGCGCTGCACCGACCGATCCGGCGCTCGTCAGCAGGGTGGCGGCAATCCTCGAAGACGTTCGGCTCCGAGGTGACCAGGCTGTGCTGGACTACACGGCGCGCTGGGATCGCCTGCAGGCGTCATCGATGCAGGAATTGGAGATTGGGCGCTCCGAATTGGCGCGGGCGCTTCAGTCGCTCACGCTGGCGCAGCGCGATGCGCTCGAATCTGCAGCGGCTCGCGTGCGCAGATTCCATGAAGAACAGCAACGAGCGATTGGCTCAAGCTGGAGCTACCGCGATGGCGATGGGAATCGTTTGGGCCAAAAGGTGACAGCACTGGATCGTGTCGGTGTCTACGTCCCCGGAGGTCAAGCGGCCTATCCGTCCTCGGTCCTGATGAACGTGATACCCGCACGTGTTGCGGGGGTGGGAGAAGTCCTGATGGTTGTCCCCACGCCGGACGGTGTGCGAAACCCCCTGGTGCTGGCCGCAGCCTATCTTGCCGGAGTTGATCGCGTCTTCACCATCGGCGGGGCGCAGGCCATTGCGGCGCTCGCCTGGGGCACGCAATCGATACCCGGAGTCGACAAGATCGCCGGACCAGGGCGCGACTACGTGGCGGAGGCCAAGCGGCAGGTGTTTGGGCGGGTGGGGATCGACATGATTGCCGGTCCAAGTGAAATACTGGTGTTGGCCGACGGCAGCACCGCACCGGATTGGGTAGTCATGGACCTGTTCAGCCAGGCCGAGCACGACGAGCAGGCGCAAAGCATACTTCTCTGCCCTGACGCCGATTACCTGGACCAAATTCAAGCCACCATCGAGCGATTGCTTCCCGCGCAGCCAAGGGCTGCGATCATCGCCAAATCGCTGAACAATCGCGGCGCCCTCATCCGCACCCGGAATATGGAGGAGGCCTGCACTCTAAGCAATCGGATTGCCCCTGAGCACCTCGAAGTCTGCAGTCTGGACCCGGGCCGGTGGGAACCCTTGCTGAGTCATGCCGGTGCGATCTTTCTTGGCGCATTCAGCAGCGAAAGCCTGGGTGACTACTGTGCTGGGCCCAACCATGTGTTGCCGACCGGCGGCACGGCCCGTTTCAGTTCTCCGCTGGGGGTCTACGACTTCCAAAAGCGATCCAGCTTGATCGAGGTCAGCGCGAAAGGAGCCCAGGTATTGGGTCCGATCGCGGTGGAACTTGCGCTGGGCGAGGGCTTGCCGGCCCATGCGGCCGCCGCTCGGATGCGTCTGCGGGATGACGCAGACACCGGGTCGACACCATGAAGTCAGTCGCAAACCTGATCGAGCGTTTCATTCGCCAGGACATCCAGTCGGGCCATGCCTATGCGGTTCAGCCCGCACGGGGCATGGTCAAGCTCGATGCGATGGAGAATCCGTACCGCTTGGAGCAGGAACTGCAGCAGGAGCTTGGGCGGCGTCTGGCTGCCCTGCCGATCAACCGCTATCCGGCACTGCAGGTGCAGGAATTGCACCGGGCCCTTGCCCGCTATGTCAATCTTCCCCCGGGCTACGACATCATGTTGGGCAACGGATCCGGCGAACTGATCGCCCTGCTGGCGATGGCCTGCGATAAACCGGGCGCAACCATCGTTGCGCCTGAACCCGGCTTTGTGATGTACGGCATCAGTGCCCGGCAGCAGGGGCTGGGTTTCAAAGGCGTTCCGCTCACGGCGACGTTTGAACTCGATGCGCCGGCCATGCTGGAGGCGATTCGGGTCGTGTCTCCTGCCATCGTCTTTCTGGCTTACCCGAACAATCCGACCGCGAATCTGTGGGACGTCGAAGTGATGCGCAGCATCATTGCAGTGGCGCCAGGCCTGGTGGTGCTGGATGAGGCCTACCAACCGTTTGCCAGCCGAAGTTGGTTGGACGAAATACGCGTGCATCAGCAAGATAACCAAAACGTGCTGTTGTTGCGCACCCTGTCCAAGTTTGGCCTCGCGGGGGCGCGGATTGGCTACATGTTTGGGCCCGAAGCCCTGATCCGGCAAATCGACAAGCTGCGTCCACCTTACAACATCAGTGTATTGAATGCAGAATGTGGCTTGTTCGCTTTGGAGCACAGGCAGGTCTATGAACGTCAAGCACGCGACATTTGTCTGGAGCGGGAACGCCTCTCCCGACTCCTGTATTCCGTGGCCGGGGTGCAGGTATTCCCGAGCGAAGCCAACATGGTGCTGGTTCGTGTGCCGGACGCAAACGCGATGTTCGATCAATTGATGCGGCGCGGCGTGCTGGTCAAGAATGTTTCCATGATGCATCCCTTGTTGACCGATTGCCTGCGCCTGACGGTGGGAACACCCGCCGAGAACGATCAGTTGCTGCAGGCGATGAGGGATTCTCTGTGACTTCGGCCCTGCCCCCCCGCGTTGCTGAGGTGGAGCGCAAGACCGCCGAAACGCGAATCCTGGTCCGAGTCAACCTGGACGGCACTGGTACAGCCCGGCTGCGGACCGGGATCGGTTTTTTCGACCACATGCTCGATCAGGTTGCGCGGCATGGACTGATCGACCTTGAGGTGGAAGCTGATGGCGACCTGCATATTGACGGGCACCATACCGTGGAGGACGTTGGCATCACGCTCGGTCAGGCGGTGCTGAAGGCGCTCGGCGACAAGAGGGGGATCCGCCGCTTTGGCCATGCCTACGTTCCACTGGACGAGGCTCTGAGCCGGGTCGTTATTGACTTTTCCGGGCGGCCGGGCTTGACGATGAACGTTCCATTCAAAGGCGGAATGATTGGAGGCTTTGACAGTCAGCTCGCCCACGAATTTTTTCAAGGTTTTGCCAATCACGCCATGGTGACGCTGCATATTGACAACCTTCGAGGTGAGAATGCTCATCATCAGGCAGAAACGGTTTTCAAGGCGTTCGCAAGAGCACTGCGGCAGGCGCTCGAACTGGATCCGAGGACCGGTGCGACGATACCGTCCACCAAGGGTTCGCTCTAGATGGAACACGCCGCGCCATCCCTGGCTTGAATTAAAGTGAGTCGCAAGAAACTGGTCGCGGTGGTCGACTACGGCATGGGAAACCTGCGCTCGGTTTCGCAGGCGATCTGCGCAGCGTCTGAAGGTACGTCCTGGGAGGTCATGGTGACGGGTCGAGCGGAGGTCGTCATGGATGCCGATCGGGTGGTGCTGCCGGGGCAGGGGGCGATGCCAGACTGCATGCGTGAGCTCCGAGTCTCCGGGCTGCGGCAGGCGGTCCTGGAAGCGGCCGCAAGCAAGCCGATGTTCGGAGTCTGCATCGGCATGCAAATGCTGCTTGATCACAGTGCCGAGGGGAGCGTAGCGGGTCTTGGTCTCATTCCAGGGCAGGTCCTGAAGTTTGACTTGACAGGTCAGCTTCAGCCCGATGGCAGCCGCTACAAGGTCCCGCAAATGGGTTGGAATCGCGTTTGGCAGACCCGCAAACACCCGGTCTGGAAAGGGATTGCAGACGGCTGCCACTTTTACTTTGTGCACAGCTACTATGTTCAACCGTCTGATGTGCACCACAGTGCGGGGGAGTCCGACTACGGCTCTCGCTTCACCTCGGCCATCGCGCGCGATAATATTTTCGCCACGCAGTTTCATCCCGAGAAAAGTGCTGACAACGGGCTGGCTCTTTATCGTAACTTTCTTTCCTGGGCGCCTTGAACGAATTCCTGGTTGAGCGTTGAGTGGCCGCTCCCTGCACAAGATGCTGTTAATCCCGGCGATTGATTTGAAGGACGGCCAGTGCGTCCGGCTCAAGCAGGGCGACATGGCTCAGTCCACCACGTTTGCCGACGACCCAGTTGGCGTCGCCCGCGAGTGGCTGCGGCTGGGCGCCAGGCGCTTGCACCTGGTGGATCTGAACGGTGCCTTTGCCGGAAAACCCCAGAACCACCTGGCGATTCGTGCCATTCTTAAGGCCGTAGGCGATGACATACCGGTCCAACTCGGGGGTGGCATCCGGGATTTGGACACGATTGAAAAATACATCGATGGCGGCTTGCGCTACGTCGTTCTGGGAACAGCAGCGGTCAAGAATCCGGGCTTTCTGAAAGACGCTTGCAGTGCGTTCGGTGGCCATATCATCGTCGGGCTTGACGCACGGGATGGCAAGGTTGCGACCGACGGATGGAGCAAATTGACCGGTCATGAAGTCGTTGACCTGGCGCGAAAATTTGAAGACTACGGTGTCGAGGCCATCATCTACACCGATATTGGCAGGGACGGCATGCTCAGCGGGATCAACATTGATGCCACCGTCCGGCTCGCCCAGTCCATCAACATTCCGGTGATCGCCTCGGGCGGTCTCAGCGGGATGGCTGACATTGAAAGTCTTTGTGCTGCCGCCGATGAAGGCATCGAGGGCGTCATTTGCGGCCGCTCGATCTATTCGGGAGCCCTTGATTTTCAGGCTGCGCAGGCGCGTGCCGACGCCCTGCGCGGCTGAGCGGCCGGCGCCGGCTTCAATTTCATGCTGGCCAAGCGAATCATTCCCTGCCTTGATGTGACTTCGGGCCGGGTCGTCAAGGGAGTCAAGTTCCTTGAACTGCGCGATGCCGGCGATCCGATCGAAATTGCCGCGCGTTACAACGAGCAGGGTGCTGACGAAATCGCCTTGCTCGACATCACAGCCAGCAGCGACGGACGCGACCTGATCCTGCCCATCATTGAGGCGGTGGCCGCGCGTGTCTTTATTCCGTTGACGGTGGGGGGCGGCGTAAGAACAGTGGCCGATGTGCGGCGACTGCTCAACGCCGGCGCGGACAAGGTCAGCTTCAACTCTGCGGCGATCGCGAATCCTGAAGTCATTGCTGCGGCCTCGACAAGGTATGGAGCGCAATGCATCGTGGTTGCCATTGACGCGAAACGCAGAACCGGTGCCGACCTCAGTCAGCGGGGGCCGGGATGGGACGTCTATTCGCACGGTGGCCGACGCAACACCGGGATCGACGCCGTACTATGGGCGCAGGACATGGCGTCGCGCGGCGCCGGAGAGATTTTGCTTACCAGCATGGACCGGGACGGAACCCGCTCAGGATTCGATCTTGAGCTGACCCGCGCTGTGAGTGACCGAGTCGGGATTCCGGTCATTGCTTCCGGTGGGGTGGGGAGCCTGGATGATCTGGCGGACGGAATCCAGCTCGGCGGTGCTGATGCCGTGCTTGCCGCCAGCATCTTCCACTATGGCGAGTACAGCATCGCCCAGGCCAAGGCGCACCTGGCAAAGCGCGGAATCCCGGTGCGAATCGAGCCGGAACGACAGCTGACTGAAGCCGCGCAGTGACTGATCGAGCCAGTGCCAGGTGGTGCGATGGCCAGCCAATGGCCCCTTCGATGCCGGGTGGAAAATCGGGGACAATGCCTCGATGGATTGGCTCGATCAGGTGAAATGGGACGCAATGGGCCTTGTTCCTGTTGTGGCCCAGGAGGCGCGCAGCAACGATGTGTTGATGCTTGCCTGGATGAATCGGGAGGCCCTGAGACTTACCGTCGCGCTTGGCGAGGCGGTGTACTTTAGCCGTTCCCGAGGGCGGCTTTGGCGCAAGGGAGAGACCTCGGGTCATGTGCAGAAAGTGCATGAATTGCGCCTGGATTGCGATCAGGACGCCATCCTGATCAAGGTGACACAATCGGGGCACGAGCCGGGAATTGCATGCCACACGGGGCGCCACAGTTGCTTCTTTGACTTGCTGCAGGCGGGTCGCTGGGTGACTACCGAGCCGGTGCTGAAAGACCCGGCGAATTTTGCCAAGGATGCCTGATGCCTCCGGACGGTGTCGACGCTTTGGCCCGGCTCGCCTCCGTGATCGAGAGTCGGAAGCCGGCCTGCGGCGGAAATCCCCAGACCAGTTACGTTGCAGATTTGTTGGCTCGTGGACCGGACGCGATTCTGAAGAAAATTGGCGAGGAGGCGACCGAAGTCGTGATGGCGGCCAAGGACGCGGAGCACGGGTCAGGGCGGCAGCGTCTGGTTGACGAAATGGCCGATCTCTGGTTTCACTCGATGATTGCGCTGGCGTATTTCGACCTGCGCCCGACGGACGTGATTGCTGAACTCGAACGGAGGGCAGGGACCAGTGGCCTGGATGAACAAGCCTTGCGCAAGGCTGGTGGCCACGGCGGAGCAGCGCAATGAACGTTTTGAACACGAGCAAAGGGGCAACCGGGGCAGCGAACCCGCGCAAGGTCATGCGCCTGCTCTGCACCCGTCATACACGATGACGGCTACCGATTCAAGTTGCATTTTCTGCAAGATCGTTGCCGGACAGATTTTGTCGCGCAAGGTCTTTGAGGATGACGAACTGTTCGCGTTTCATGACATCCACCCCTGGGCCCCGGTCCATTTCCTCGTCATTCCGAAGGCCCACATTCCCTCGCTGGCCCAAATCGAGCCGGCTCACGCAGGTTTGATGGGAAGGATGATGACCTTGATTCCCAAGCTGGCTTCCGAGCAGGGCTGCGAGCCTTACCCGGAAGGCGGTTTCCGCGTCCTGTGCAATTCCGGCGTCCAGGGTGGCCAGGAAGTCCGCCATTTGCACCTGCATGTGATGGGAGGACCCCGTCCCTGGCTTCGTGGCTAGGTGATTGGTCCCCTCGCGAACCCCCGCTTGGCACCGATGCAACTAAAATTGCGGCAAATCGTTAGGAGAAACTGATGGGAACATTTTCCATTTGGCACTGGTTGATTGTGCTGTTGATCATTGTCTTGATCTTTGGTACCAAGAAGCTGAAGAATATTGGTGCTGATTTGGGCGGAGCCGTCAAGGGATTCAAGGACGGCATCAAGGAAGGCGGGGCATCGGCGGAGGAAAAGGCCGCTGCGGTTGCGCAAGTCGGCCATGCCAACCCACCGCTGACCGCTGACAAGACCACGATCGACGTTGAGGCCAAGCCAAAGACGTGAACGAGCTCGCCCGCGTTGATCTGTCCGGAACAGGGCCAGTCTCGGAGCGGGCGAGAATTCGACACAGGTTGAATCCTTCATGATCGACCTTGGCATATCGAAATTGGCATTGATCGGCGCCATTGCGTTAATCGTCATTGGGCCCGAAAAGTTGCCCCGTGTTGCGCGCATGGTTGGCACCATGCTGGGCAAGGCGCAGCGTTATGTGGCGGATGTCAAGGCCGAAGTGAATCGATCGATTGAACTTGAAGATCTCAAGAAGATGAAGGACGAGATGGAAAACGCGGCACGCGATGTCCAGACTTCAGTTCAGACCGGTACCGCCAGCTTCGAAAAGCAGTGGGAAGAAGCGACCAGCGACGCGTTGTCGCCGGCCCTGAGCAACGAACCTCTGATCACCTACCCGGAATACAAGCACCCAAGAAAAAAATGGCGCCTGAGGCAGGCGGCCGTGCCCAATTGGTTCAAGGCTCGAAGTGGCGTGCGGACCAAGGCTGCGTCGGGCGCGGCGCGGGTCGCCAGGCATCGGCCGCGGCCTCAACTGCGGGCCTAGCATCATCTTTCTTGCTATCACCACCGTGGGACAGATTACCCTTCAAGTTCGCCATGTCTGAGCCACCGGCAGACAAGGAAGACGAGCTGGCCGGCACCGAGCAGCCGTTTGTTCAACATCTCGTTGAATTGCGGGACCGGCTGATTCGCGCGGCTTTGGCAGTATTTGTGGCGACCGCCGTCCTAGCGCTGTTTCCTGGCCCGGCTGCACTCTACGATATCCTTGCGGCCCCGCTGGTGGCACATCTGCCTGCGGGCTCAAAGCTGATTGCGACCTCTGTGATTTCGCCCTTCATGGTGCCCCTGAAAGTGCTGTTGATGACGGCGTTCCTTTTTGCGCTTCCGGTCGTGCTCTGGCAGGCTTGGGCCTTCATCGCGCCGGGCCTTTACTCCAAGGAGAAAACGCTGGTTCTCCCACTGGTCATTTCAAGCACGATCCTATTCCTTGTCGGCATCGCGTTCTGCTATTTTTTCGTTTTTGGACAGGTGTTCAGTTTCATCCAAAGTTTCGCCCCCAAGAGCATCACCGCCACGCCTGACATTGAAGCCTACCTGAGCTTCGTCTTGACCATGTTCCTCGCGTTTGGCCTCGCTTTTGAGGTGCCCATAGTCGTCGTTGTGCTTGCCAAGATGGGTGTCGTCAGCATCGACAAGCTCAAGGCGTTCAGAAGTTATTTCATCGTGCTTGCCTTCATCATCGCGGCCATCGTGACACCGCCCGACGTCGTGTCTCAACTCGCTCTTGCCATTCCCATGTGCCTGCTCTATGAAGTTGGCATCTGGGCGGCTCAATTGCTGGTCGGGAAGCCAGCGCCGGGAGAGAGCGCCGGCGAGAAAGAGCAAACCCTATGATTCCGGCCGGGATCACCGACGTTCTGGGTCTGAACCTCAACGTGCCGCGGCACCTGGCCGGGGCCTGGTTCCCGGGGTAACGATCACAACCATCTGCGCGGTCTGGCGGATCAGGTCGACGTTGACCGGATCGCCCGGACGCAGGGCAGCAACCGAAGCAAGGAGCTGGCTGACGTTGGCGACGGGCTTGCCGGCAACCCTTTGAATGACGTCGCCAGGCTGCAAACCGGCAAGGGCTGCCGGGCCGCCCCGAAGTACGCCAGTGACGATGACACCCTGCGACTCGTTGCTGTTTCCCTTGGGCGGCTTGATGCCAAAAGTCTGGGCCAACTCCGGCGACAGGTCTCGCGGTTCGACCCCGATCCAGCCACGGGTGACCTGACCGTTCTTGACAATGGCGTCCAACACCATCTTGGCCGTTGATACCGGAATAGCAAAACCGATGCCGAGGCTTCCGCCCGATTGCGAGTAAATGGCGGTATTGATGCCCAGCAGGTTGCCGTGGATATCAACCAGGGCGCCGCCAGAATTCCCCGGATTGATCGCCGCGTCGGTTTGAATGAAGTCCTCGAAAGTGTTGATTTGAAGCTGGTTGCGCCCCAGCGCGCTGACGATCCCGCTGGTCACCGTCTGCCCGACGCCGAACGGGTTGCCTATCGCGAGAACCTGATCCCCGACCTGCAGCGCCTCAGAGTTTCCGATTGTGATCACGGGAAGCCGGTCAAGATCAATCTTGAGCACCGCCAGATCGGTGTCTGGGTCGGTTCCGACCACCTTGGCGCGCGCCTGCCGCCGATCGTTGAGCGTGACTTCAATTTCGTCCGCACCGGCTATCACATGATTGTTGGTCAGGACATGCCCTTGTTGGCTGACCACCACGCCGCTACCCAATCCAGTACGGGTCTGATTCTCCTGATCCCCAAAGAAAAAGCGGAACCAGGGGTCTGAAGTCTGCGGGTTGCTGGATGCAACCTTGCTGGTGTTGATGCTCACGACGGCGGCGGAGGCCTTGGCCGCCGCCAGGCGGAAACTGCCGATTGCCGCCGCTCCCTCGGGAGCCAGCGCCATCGTCCCAGGCATCGCCTGCTGCACCTTGCCAGACCACTCGGGCTTGAGCGTCATCAGCACGAAGTACGTTGCGAGAAGTACCGTGACGACTTGTGAGAACAATAACCAAAGTTGCTTCATGACGTGGCTTGGGACGGATGCCGGCGCCGGACCGACAATGCCCGGAGCAGGGTGATTGTAGTTTTCAACGGACCGCCTCGCGCCTTCGACACGACGGTTTGGCATGCCGGAGTCAGGTTTCCCTGGACTTGCGTCAGCGAGCGCTACGCAGGGTTGCATTTCGTCCACAATGTGCGCTCATTCACTTGATATCAATCCGAACCGGCGATGGTGCTCCGTCAACAACTTCTTCAGGCTCTCGACGAGCTGCTGCAACCCGAGCGGTTTCGGGATGTGGCGCCGAACGGACTTCAAGTTGAAGGGCGGGCAGAAGTTGCAAGCATCGTTTCGGGCGTGACCGCTTCACAGCGGCTGATCGAGTCGGCCATCGCGCGACATGCCGATGCCATCCTTGTGCATCATGGACTTTTCTGGCGTGGCCAGGACGGGCGGGTTACCGGATGGATGAAGCGGCGCCTGGCCCTGCTGCTCCGACATGACATCAACCTGTTTGCCTACCATCTTCCGCTGGACGCTCATGCCGAGCTTGGTAACAACGCCCAGCTCGGGCTGCGCCTGGGATTGCAGCCGACGCATCGCTTTGGC
Organism: Burkholderiaceae bacterium; assembly: GCA_038901875.1. Classification (GTDB taxonomy): domain Bacteria; phylum Pseudomonadota; class Gammaproteobacteria; order Burkholderiales; family Burkholderiaceae_C; genus JBCKPE01. The sequence goes on along the minus strand of JBCKPE010000001.1, from coordinate 57,349 downwards.
GAGCAGGAACTTGGATTCCTCGGTGTTCGCGTTGATGGCGGTGAATTTGAGAATCCCGCTGCTTTTCGGACCCATGTCGAAACGGTATTGGGGCGATCGGCCCTGCTGGTTGGAGACGGCTTGCGGCCGATTCGTCGCATCGCCTGGTGCACGGGCGGCGCGCAGTCGTATTTTGAAGCGGCCATCACTGCCGGCGCCGACGCCTTTCTTACGGGTGAGATTTCTGAGCCGCAAGCCCACTACGCAAGGGAGAGTGGTGTGGCTTATCTTGCCTGTGGCCATCATGCGACGGAGCGCTTTGGTGCGGCAGCGGTGGCCGCCCATGTTGCTTCATCTCTGGGCCTCGCGCATGAGTTCGTCGATATTGACAATCCTGCGTGAGTCTTGATGCGCAAGGCGATAGCGATCACGGCAGGCGACCCAGCGGGGATTGGCCCCGAAATCGTGGTGAAGGCCTTTCTGGAACGGCCGGACCTTGTTCGCGATTGCTTCATAGTCGGCAATGTGAAGATCATCCGGGAGGCGGCCGCTATCGTGGCGCAGGGGGGCATCCAAGCGCCGACCGCTCTCATCAATGCGCCGGCCGACGCGCTCGATCTGCCAGCGGGGTGTCTGCCGGTCCTTGAGGCTGCCACCTTTCCTGGCACGGTTCACAAAGGTCACCTAAGCGCAGCTGCGGGTCGATTCGCCGGGGACTGTGTGGTGGCGGCAAGCCGGCTGGCGCTGGCCGGCGAGGTTGCCGCGATCGTGACGGGTCCCCTGAACAAGGAAGCGCTGTCGCTCGCTGGCTTGCCGTATTCCGTGTTCCCCGGGCATACCGAACTGCTGCAGGCGGAAGCTGCGAAATGGTCGGGCGTTTCTCTCGAGGGAATGCCCGTACGCATGATGTTGGCGAACCGGGAGCTGCGTGTCGTCCTGGTGAGTATTCATGTCTCGATGCGGGATGCGATTGCTGCCGTGACGCTGGACAACGTCCTGCGAACGATACGCATTGCACATCAATCACTTGAGCCCATGCTGAGGCGCAAACCTCGCATTGCAGTGGCCGGGCTGAATCCCCATGCGGGAGAAGGCGGAATGTTCGGCGCTGAGGAAATTGACATCATTGGGCCGGCGATCGTTGCGGCGCAGCAATCAGGCATCCATGTGACCGGTCCGTTCGCCCCTGACACGGTGTTCATGCGGGCCCGAAGCACGGCGCAGAAAGCCGGTGAGTTCGACGTGGTGGTTGCCATGCACCACGACCAGGGGCTCATTCCGGTCAAGTATCTGGGCCTCGAACATGGGGTCAACGTGACATTGGGCCTGCCCTTTGTGCGCACGAGTCCGGACCATGGCACCGCGTTTGACCTGGCTGGCACGGGGCGCGCCAGCGCCGCCAGCTTCATCGCAGCGCTCGAGCTTGCGCGCGAGCTCACTGGCCTGGGCTGACTGCAGGCCCCCGGGCCGGGACGCTGACCTACTTGCGCAGGCTGTCGCGGATTTCCCGCAGCAGCAGGACGTCCTCCGCTGGCGCCGCAGGTGCTGCCGGAGCTGCTGCGCGGTCCACTCTCTTGAGCCTGTTGATCTGCTTGATCATGATGAAGATGATGAAGGCGAGAATCGCAAAATTCGCCGCCACCGTGATGAAGGAGCCGTATGCAAACACTGGGATGCCAGCCTTTTTCAAGGCGTCCAGCGAGCTGCTGACCCCAGGCGGAATCGATCCCAAGACCAGAAAGAGATTGGAAAAATCGAGCTTCCCGATCACCGCCCCCAACACTGGCATGATCAGGTCTCCGACGACCGAATCGACAATCTTGCCGAATGCCGCGCCAATGATGACGCCGACCGCAAGGTCAACGACGTTGCCTTTGATCGCAAATTCCCTGAATTCGGTCAACATACCCATGACATGCTCCTGTTCCTGATGGTGGCGGGTGCGCAAGTATTGCCGTGGACGCCGGCCCGTCAAGCCCGTCATCAGGCATGGGTTGGCGCAAGGGGGTCAGCTACAATTCCCGGTGGATTCGGGCCGGGCGGACCGTTGAGGAATTTCATGAGTGAAGCAGCAGTTGACAATAGCAAGAGGACCTGGTTGATCGCGTCTGGTTGTGCTGGTGCCATAGGAGGGATTGGCGCCGCGGTTCCCATGGTGGCATCGTTCCAGCCGTCGGAGCGCGCCAAGGCAGCGGGCGCTTCGGTCGAGGTCGACATTAGCGCGATGAAGCCGGGCGAAAAGCTCACGGTGGAATGGCGTGGCAAGCCGGTCTGGATCATCAAGCGCACGCCCGAACAGCTCGCGACGCTGGCCAAGGTCACAGCGCTGCTGGCCGATCCAAAGTCGGCGCGCAAGCCCGACGAACTGACACCCCTGTACGCTCGCAATGAGCATCGCTCGATCAAGCCCGAGGTGATGGTGGCGGTCGGAATCTGCACCCACCTTGGGTGCTCGCCATCCGATCGATTCACGCCCGGCGCACAGCCTTCCCTGCCCGATGACTGGGCCGGCGGCTTTCTGTGTGTCTGCCATGGCTCGACTTTTGATCTGGCCGGGCGGGTCTACAAGAACAAGCCTGCGCCTGACAACCTGGAGGTGCCGCCGCACATGTACCTGTCGGAGAACCGGTTGTTGATCGGCGAAGACAAGAAAACTTGAGGCGGGCAACAGATGGCTGAGTTCAAAGAGATATCACCGAATGCGGCTTGGCCTGAGAAGCTGCTGAACTGGGTGGATAACCGTTTTCCGGCGAGCAAGCTCTTCAAAGAGCACATGAGCGAATACTACGCTCCGAAGAATTTCAATTTCTGGTATGTCTTCGGCTCGTTGTCGCTGCTGGTACTGGTCATTCAGATCGTCACCGGAATCCTGCTGACGATGCATTACAAGCCCGATGCAGACCAGGCGTTTGCGTCGGTTGAATACATCATGCGCGATGTGCCCTGGGGTTGGTTGATACGTTACATGCACTCGACCGGCGCCTCCGCGTTCTTCATCGTCGTCTATCTGCACATGTTTCGCGGCCTGCTCTATGGCTCCTACCGCAAGCCGCGCGAGTTGATCTGGATCTTTGGCTGCGCCATTTTTCTTTGCCTGATGGCCGAAGCCTTTTTCGGCTACCTGCTGCCATGGGGACAGATGAGCTACTGGGGCGCCCAGGTGATCGTGAATCTGTTCTCGGCGGTGCCGTTCATCGGCCCGGACCTTGCCCTGCTGATTCGCGGTGACTTCGTGGTCGGCGATGCGACGCTCAATCGCTTCTTCGCATTCCATGTGATTGCGGTTCCGCTGGTCTTGCTCGGCCTGGTGGCGGCGCACATCATTGCGCTGCACGAGGTCGGCTCAAACAATCCTGACGGCGTCGAGATCAAGGCGAGCCCGGGCCCCGACGGGCAACCCCTTGATGGGATTCCGTTTCATCCCTATTACACGGTTCATGACATTTTTGCCGTGTCGGTGTTCCTGCTGGTGTTTTCCGCCATCGTGTTTTTTGCCCCCGAGATGGGCGGCTACTTTCTTGAGTACAACAACTTCATTCCGGCGGATCCGCTGAAAACGCCGTTGCATATCGCGCCTGTGTGGTACTTCACGCCGTACTACTCGATGTTGCGTGCCATCACAGCCGAAATGTTGCTGGCGCTGATTGTCATCACGTTGGGTGCCGCTCTATGGACGGCGTTCAAGTCCGCGCTGCCGGCGATCATCAAGGGCCTGATTCTTGCTGCTGCGCTCGGCTTGTCGATCCTGATGCTCAATATTGACGCCAAATTCTGGGGCGTGCTGGTCATGGGCGCCGCCGTCATCATTCTGTTTTTCCTGCCCTGGCTGGACCACAGCCCGGTCAAATCCATTCGTTACCGTCCGCGCTGGCACCGGTACATGTTTGCGATTTTTGTGCTGGACTTCTTTGTCCTCGGTTATCTGGGTGTGTTGCCACCGTCGCCGATTGGCGAGCGCGTGTCCCAGCTCGGCACGTTGTTTTACTTCGGCTTCTTCCTGCTGATGCCTGTTTGGAGCCGCATGGGTGAGCCCAAACCGGTGCCCGACCGCGTGACGTTCGCTGCCCATTGAGAGCCGGAGACGAAGAATGAAAAAATTCATCTTGATGATGATGATCATGGCGTTTGGCGTCGTTGCCGGTGCGCAGGCGGTGGGCGGAGAAGGCATCGCGTGGGACAAGGCGCCGGCGAAGACCAATGACCTCGCTGCCCTGCAAAACGGGGCGAAGATTTTCGTCAACTACTGCCTCAACTGTCACTCGGCCGCGTATGTGCGCTACAACCGCTTGCAGGACATCGGCTTGACAGAAGCGCAGATCAAGGACAACCTGCTTTTTGCCACCGACAGGGTGGGGGCCACCATGAAGATGTCGATCGATCCGAAGCAAGCCAAGGAATGGTTCGGGGGCAACCCGCCGGACTTATCCCTGGTTGCACGCTCCCGTTCAGCCGCTGGAAAAGGCACGGGAGCGGACTATCTCTACACTTTTTTGCGAAGCTTCTACCGGGATGAAACCAAGGTCACAGGCTGGAACAACCTCGCCCTGCCCAATGTGGGGATGCCCCACGCACTTTGGGAGTTGCAGGGTGAGCGCCGGCCGATCATGGACGCCGGGCATGGTCCGAGCGCCGTTTTCAAGGGCTGGGAAGAGGTGTCACCCGGAATGCTGGCGCCCTTGCAGTACGACCAGGCCGTTGCTGACCTGGTCGGCTTCCTGCAGTGGATGTCGGAACCTTCGCACAATCAACGCATCCGGATTGGCGCCTGGGTCGTCCTGTTCCTTGGAATATTTGTCTTCATCGCCTGGCGTTTGAATGCGGCGTACTGGAAGCATATCAAGTAGCCACAAGCCGCTGAGCCTTCTTTCGGGCCTGATGTTCGCGCTTGCGGTGCGGCCGCACCGGGATATGGATAGGCACCCCTTTCTTCTCAATTTTTAGGAGTCTTCCCCATGATGGTGCTGTATTCAGGAACCACCTGCCCGTTTTCCCATCGTTGCCGTTTTGTTCTGTTTGAGAAGGGGATGGACTTCGAGATTCGAGATGTCGACCTGTACAACAAGCCCGACGACATCGGTGTCATGAACCCCTATGGGCAGGTTCCCATTCTGGTGGAGCGTGATCTCATTCTTTATGAGTCCAACATCGTCAATGAGTACATTGACGAGCGTTTTCCGCATCCGCAGTTGATGCCCGGAGACCCGGTGGATCGCGCACGTGCCAGATTGTTTCTGCTCAATTTTGAAAAGGAGCTGTTTGTGCATGTGTCAACCTTGGAGTCCCGCGCGACGAAAACCAACGAGAAGGTTCTGGAGAAGGCACGAGCCCATATCCGCGATCGCTTGACGCAGCTGGCGCCCGTCTTCCTGAAGAACAAGTTCATGCTCGGCGAAAACTTCTCGATGCTGGACGTTGCGATTGCACCGCTGCTGTGGCGCCTGGATTTCTACGGCATTGACCTGAGCAAGAACGCTGCGCCGCTGCTGAAGTACGCGGAGCGCATTTTCTCCAGACCGGCCTACATTGAGGCGCTGACGCCATCCGAAAAGGTGATGCGCAAATAGTCGTCTGCCAATTTGGAGCCGCTATGCAAGCGTCAGACGTGACGTCCACCAGACCCTATCTGATCCGGGCACTCTACGAATGGTGCACCGACAATGGTTTCACGCCCTATCTGGCGGTCCTGGCCGACGAAACAACGCAAGTCCCGCGCGAGTATGTCAAGAACGGCGAGATCGTTCTAAACGTCAGCTTCGACGCCACCAGTTCTCTCAAGCTTGGGAATGAATTTATTGAGTTCAAGGCCCGATTCGCTGGGACGGCGCGCGATATTGTCGTCCCGGTGGTCCGGGTGCTGGCGATCTATGCCAGGGAAAATGGGCAAGGCATGGCTTTCCCGGCGCCCGCCGCGGCGGGCGCACCGGAACCGACACCTGGCCCGAATACTCGCGCCGAAGCAGCGGGTGCACAGGAGCCATCCAATCCAGTCCCGAACAGGTTGATGCCGCTGGTCCCGGTTTCTGGCGGCGTGCCTGGGAACGACACCCAACCGCCGAAGCCTCCGGCCGGCCGGGGCGGGCGGCCGAGCTTGAAGCGAGTCAAATAGGGTTTGCCGTTTGCCCGAGGGCGCCTTCGCTAAAATGCGGGTTCGCCGATTTAGCTCAGTTGGTAGAGCAACCGCCTTGTAAGCGGTAGGTCATCAGTTCGAATCCGATAATCGGCACCACAGGCTTGCGGAGTGCCGACGGTCATGGTCCGTCAGACCCCAACAGCTGGATCCGGATCGCAGTAATTTCCTGTCCATGTTCGGACAAATGTGATTGAATGCGTGGCAGCAGTTGCCGAAGTTTGGATGCAACGGCGGGGTTATCCACCAGCAGGGACCAGTCCGATCCATCGATCGGCCCCGGCTTGATGGCGGTGTGAAGCTCAGGCGGTATGAGAAAACGGACCAGGGCAAGACGCTCAGCGGATTCCCGGCTCAGTCCGATAAGTCGGGACAGAATGGATGATTCCCGACTGGCTTGTTCGATGCTGATGGCCTGACGGCGAGTGTTCATGGCTTGCCGCTATGGTATTGAGACGAGGCGTAGATTATGCAATTGATTGTGACGGACGCATGGCTGGCCAGGAGTCGTGTGATCCATTTGACCGGGACCAGCCTGGTAACTGCCGGGCTGGCCGTCTCCACCTTGCTGCTGGTATTGTCGCTAGGAATTTATCACTGGGTATTTCTCAAGGGCGCACGCGAGGGTTGGCCGGTCGTGGGACCCATCGTCCAACTTATTGTGCGCGACGAGTTCGCACAGCGCGACCGCTTCCTGCGCGAGAACCTGGACGCCATGGCGCGCCGGGTTGGCGAACTTCAGGCCAAGCTGATTCAACTCGAATCCCTGGGCGAGCGGGTCTCGGGGCTGACGGGGATCAGTCCGGCTGAAATTCGGAAAACGCCTTCGCAAGGAGGCGCATTGGTGTTGGACCGTCAGTTGTCGATGGACGATCTGCGCCTAATCGTGACCCAGCTTGAACAGGCTGCGAGCCAGCGTGAAGATTGGATGACCGTTGTCGAATCCAGCCTGTTCGAACAGAAGATCCGCAAGATGATGATTCCTACCCAGCCACCGGTCATCGAAGGCACGATGGGCTCCCCTTTTGGCTGGCGCATCGACCCGATGACCGGTCACTCGGCGTTGCACACCGGCCTTGATTTTCAGGCCGACCGGGGCGCGACGATTGTTGCCGCGGCCGGTGGTGTTGTCGTAGGTCAGCAGTCCCACCCGGCCTACGGCAACATGGTTGAAATCGATCACGGCAATGATCTGCGAACGCTGTATGCGCATGCGTCCGCGGTCTTCGTCAAGACCGGGGACCTGATCAAACGCGGCCAAAAAATCGCCGAGGTTGGATCCTCCGGAAGGTCCACCGGCCCGCATCTTCACTTCGAAGTGCTGGTTCAAGGAATTCCGCAAGATCCCCGCAAGTTCCTGAATTCCGCTGGCAATGTCTCAATCGCCCAATCGACACCAGGTGAAGGCCGGGGTCAGCGCACCGCGCGAGTGGTGCAACGGTAAAATCCGCAGCCAGGCCCGCAGCACGTCGGGCGACCCGCCTTGCGGCTGGCCAAGCAAAGCCCGGACCATCTTGTCGAATCAGTAAAGGTACCTGCTGCCTTGCCGACCTTCCCAGGCCGGCAAGGCAGTCCCGTGTTCATGCCTACCAATTTCCTTACAAAAATATTTGGCAGCCGAAACGACCGGCTGCTCAGGCAGCATCGCAAGACCGTCGAACGGATCAGCGCCCTTGAACTGCAGTTCGAGCAACTGACCGACGACGAATTAAGGGGCAAGACCACTGAGTTCAAGGAGCGTGTGGCGCAAGGTGCCGCTCTTGAGGACATTCTTCCCGAAGCTTTTGCCGTGGTTCGCGAAGGGTCCAAGCGGGTCATGAAGATGAGGCATTTTGACGTGCAGCTGTTGGGTGGAATCGCGCTGCATTTCGGAAAAATTGCGGAAATGGGGACCGGAGAAGGCAAGACGCTGACGGCGACATTGCCGGTTTACCTGAATGCCTTGACCGGAAAAGGTGTCCACGTCGTGACCGTGAATGACTACCTTGCCGGGCGGGATGCCGTTTGGATGGGGCGGCTTTATAACTTTCTTGGGTTGACGGTCGGAGTCAATCAGCCACACAGCCCGCGCGAGGAGAAACAGACCGCCTACCGGGCCGACATTACCTACGGCACGAACAACGAGTACGGCTTCGACTATCTGCGCGACAACATGGTCTACGACGTCGAGGATCGCGTCCAGCGCGGTTTGTACTATGCCATCGTAGACGAAGTGGACTCGATCCTGATCGACGAGGCGCGCACTCCTTTGATCATCAGTGGTCAGGCCGAAGATCACACGGAAATGTACCTGACCATGAATCGGGTGGCGCCCCAGTTGTCGCGCCAGGAAGGCGAAGCCGATCCGCGTACCGGCGAAGGAGTCATCAAGCCGGGCGATTTCACCGTCGATGAAAAGTCCCGGCAGACGCTGCTGACCGAGCAAGGGCATGAAAAAGCGGAACATCTGCTGGCCGGACTCGGCCTGATCGCCGAGGGAGCGACGCTTTACGACCCGGCCAACATCACGCTGGTGCACCATCTCTATGCCGCATTGCGTGCCCATCACCTGTTCCATCGCGACCAGCACTATGTGGTGCAAGGCGGCGAAGTGATCATCGTTGACGAGTTCACTGGAAGACTGATGTCCGGTCGTCGCTGGAGTGACGGCCTGCATCAGGCGGTCGAGGCCAAGGAAGGCGTTGCGATCCAGGCTGAGAACCAGACCATGGCGTCGATCACTTTCCAAAACTATTTTCGGCTCTATCGGAAACTGGCGGGCATGACAGGCACGGCGGACACCGAGGCCTATGAGTTTCAGGAAATCTACGGTCTGGAGACGGTCATCATTCCGCCGAACCGGCCGAGCTGCCGGGAGGACCAACTCGATCGTGTTTACAAGACCACGGGTGAGAAGTACCAGGCAGCGATCCAGGACGTCAAGGATTGTCATGACCGGGGTCAACCGGTGCTTGTTGGGACGACTTCGATCGAGAATTCCGAACTCATCAGTCAACTGCTGGAGCGCGACAAGCTGCCGCATCAGGTTCTCAATGCCAAGCAACACGCCCGTGAGGCCGATATCGTGGCCCAAGCGGGCCGTCCGCACATGATCACGATTGCCACCAACATGGCGGGCCGCGGCACCGACATCGTTCTGGGTGGCAATGTCGAGAAGGTCATTGAGCAACTGGAGCAGGACGGAAAGCGGGACTCAGCCGCGGGCACGGCAGAAATCGCCAAACTGCGCGCGCAGTGGTTGCAGGATCATGAATTTGTGAAGTCGCAGGGTGGGCTGCGCATCATTGCGACGGAGCGCCACGAGTCGCGTCGGATTGACAACCAGCTTCGCGGCCGGTCCGGACGGCAGGGCGACCGGGGGTCTTCCCGCTTCTACCTGAGCCTGGACGACCCCTTGATGCGCATTTTCGCCGGCGAGCGGGTCAAGGCGATCATGGATCGGCTGAAAATGCCGGAGGGAGAGGCGATCGAGGCCGGCATTGTCTCGCGTAGCATCGAATCGGCCCAGCGCAAGGTGGAGGCGCGCAACTTTGACATTCGCAAACAGTTGCTTGAATACGATGACGTCGCCAATGACCAACGCAAGGTGATCTACCAGCAGCGCAACGACATCCTTGACGCCAGTGACCTGTCGGCCCAGATTCGCTCTCTGCGTGAAGGATGTTTCACTGACCTGGTCCGTGAACATGTCCCCGAGGAATCGGTGGAAGAGCAGTGGAATGTCGCAGAGCTGGAACGGGTGTTGCGTGAGGATTGGTCGATTGATCTACGGCTGCAAAATGAGGTGCAGGCGGCCAGCGCCATGTCGGACGAGGACATCCTTGAGCGGGTTCTGCGGCAAGCGCACGAAGCCTTTGAGCGCAAGGTGGCCTTGGTGGGCGGCGCAAACTTTACCCAATTTGAGCGCATCGTCCTGTTGCAAAGCATCGATACGCACTGGCGCGAGCATTTGAGCGCATTGGACTATTTGCGTCAGGGCATTCACCTGCGCGGGTATGCCCAAAAGCAACCGAAGCAGGAATACAAACGGGAGGCGTTTGCGCTGTTTGGCCAACTGCTTGATTCGGTCAAGAACGAGGTGACAAGAATTCTGATGACGGTGAAGGTGCAATCGGACGATCAACTGGAGCAGGCTGCCGAGTCGCTGGAGTCGCGGGCCGAGAGCATTGCCAACGTCACCTACACGGCGCCCACAGAAACCGGCGAAGTGACCACCGAGATTGAACAGGCATTGGCGCAGCGCAGCACGCCGCGCCCGAGCGCCGCAGTTCCGCGGGTCGGCCGCAACGCGCCTTGCCCCTGCGGCAGCGGTCGCAAGTACAAACAATGTCATGGCAAGCTGAGCTAGGTTTCATTGGAGCAAAGGGGCATGGCGGTCAATCTGGCGATACCTGATCCGAAGCAGCTTCATGCCATACCCGGCGTGCGCATAGGGGTGGCGCAGGCCGGCATTCGCAAAGCCGGTCGAGACGATCTGATGGTCATGGCGCTTGATGCGGGCGCCCAGGTCAGCGGGGTGTTTACGCGCAACCGGTTCTGCGCCGCGCCGGTGCAGCTGTGCCGACAGCACCTGGCGGCCAAGTCAGCGGTGCGGGCGATTCTTGTCAACACGGGAAACGCGAACGCCGGGACTGGCGCAGAGGGCCTGCGGCGCGCCCGATTGAGCTGTGTTGCGCTGGCTGGCCATCTGGGTATCGAGACCGAGCAGGTGCTACCCTTTTCGACCGGGGTCATCATGGAACCGCTTCCGCTGGAGCGCATTCAAGCCGGTTTGCCGGCCGCATTGGCAGGACTGCGCGAGGACAATTGGCTCGTTGCGGCTCGAGCCATCATGACCACCGACACCCAGCCCAAGGCATTCAGCGCGCGCGTCCTTCTCGGGCCTGACCCTGCGGCGACGCCGGTTCACATCACCGGCATCAGCAAGGGTGCCGGCATGATTCGCCCCAACATGGCAACCATGCTTGGATTCATTGCAATGGACGCTCAGGTCGACGCCGATGCGTTGCATCAATTGACACTTGACCTGGCGGAATCCTCCTTCAATCGGGTGACGGTGGATGGTGATACGTCGACCAATGACTCCTTTGTGTTGATTGCAACGAACCGAGCACAGCATGAACGCATTGCCTCGTTCGCAAGCGGCGATGGCCAAAAACTCAAGGATGCACTGATGGCGGTGGCGAGAAACCTGGCCCATGCGATCGTCCGCGACGCCGAAGGGGCGACCAAGTTCATCACGGTCAAGGTGGAGGGCGGGCGCACCGGTGAAGAATGTCGATTGGTCGCTTATGCCATCGCGCACTCACCGCTGGTGAAAACCGCGTTCTTTGCCAGTGATCCCAATCTTGGGAGAATTCTTGCCGCGGTTGGTTATGCCGGAATTGACGATTTGGACCCAACCCGGATCGACCTTCATCTGGATCAGGTTCATGTCGCCTCCAAGGGCGCGCGCCACCCCGACTATCGTGAAGAGGATGGGCGACGTGTCATGGCACAAAGCGAAATTGAGGTACGCGTTGGATTGGGCCGCGGGCAGGCCAGCGATACCGTGTGGACATGTGATTTGAGTCACGACTATGTCTCGATCAACGCTGACTACCGGTCCTGATGGAGTCGGATGCCATGAGTCGCGAACTTGAGTCCTTTCTGGCGCGCGCTGAGGCACTGCTGGGAAAAATCGAGTCGATTCTTCCGCAACCCCTGGCGCCACCCGATTGGAGCAAATCCATTGCCTACCGCTATCGAAAGCGCAGCAGTGGCCATGGGACGCTCGAGCCGGTGCGGCACATTGCGCCAATCCGGCTGGCTGACCTGAAGGAAATCGAAGTTCAGAAGCACCGGGTCACCGAGAACACGTCGATGTTTGTGGCGGGCCGACCCGCCAACAACGTGCTGTTGACTGGAGCGCGGGGCACCGGCAAGTCTTCGCTGATCAAGGCCTGCCTGAATGAATTCGCCGCGCAAGGCCTCCGATTGATCGAGGTTGAGAAGACGGATCTGATTGACCTGCCCGATCTCATTGACGTCGTCGCCGACCGACCGGAGCGGTTCATTGTGTTCTGCGACGATCTCAGCTTTGAAGAGGGGGAGCCTGGCTACAAGGAACTCAAGTCAGTGCTCGATGGATCGGTGGCTGCGACGACGCAGAATGTCTTGATCTACGCCACCAGCAATCGTCGGCATCTGCTTCCGGAGTACATGTCGGAGAACTTGAGTTACCAGCACGCCGCGGATGGTGAAGTGCATCCAGGCGAGGTGGTCGAGGAAAAGACTTCCCTGTCGGAACGTTTCGGGCTATGGGTCAGCTTCTATCCTTTCGATCAAGACGAATACCTGAACATCGTTGCGCAGTGGCTGGAGTCATTTGGTGTCGACGCCGCATCGGCTGACGCTGCCCGATCGAAAGCGCTGCTCTGGGCTTTGCAGCGAGGCTCACGGAGCGGGCGCGTAGCCTGCCAGTTTGCCCGTGACTTTGCCAGTCATCATGACTGTGCCCGCTAAGACCGAGGAATCGACCGTTGCAGCCTGTTTTTGAGTCTGTCAAGGGGACCAGCGCCGACCATGTCCTGATCGCTGACAAGGAGTTGCCACGATCTCTGGGAGAGCCCCGGCATCCAGTCGACGTGGCCGTTGGCATCCTCTGGAGAACCGGGCGAGAATTCCTGATGACCACGCGTCCGCGTGGCAAGGTCTACGCCGGTTACTGGGAATTTCCGGGTGGAAAGATTGAGCGCGGGGAAACGGTCGAGCATGCGCTGCGTCGCGAACTGCTGGAGGAGCTTGGCGTCCTGGTCCAAGGGATGCAGAGATGGAAGGTGCAGTGCGTGGACTATCCGCACGCGCTGGTCAGACTTCACTTCGTCAAGGTTTCGTCGTGGTCCGGCGATCTCAAGATGAATGAGTTGCAGTCTTATGCCTGGCAGACACTACCGGTCAGCGTGGGGCCGATATTACCGGGGGCGTCACCGGTACTGGATTGGATCGGCGCGGAGAGTTCCCTGACGCGTTAGCTCTTCGTCAGGAGCAAAGTGCCAATTCGAAACCGGCGTCTGCGGTTGCGGCGCGCAAGCGGCCATCCTCTTCATGGCGCATCAGGCGAACCGAGACAATGAGCCGATTGCCGCTGATCTCGGGAATCAACCCAAGCGCGGCATCAATCCTCAGGCGCAACAATTGATATGTCTTTCCTTCGGCCAACTTCTGTTGAAATTGTCCGCCATGGGTCATCACCTTTTGCGGCGTACCCGAGTCCCTGAGGAGTTTCATCAGGACATGAATCGATTCAGCCAGCGGTCCCATGGTGCTGGCCCAGCCCTCGACATCGCGCCGCCTGCTGCCCGCGTCCGACTGTTGCCAGGCAAAGTAGGAGGGCAGATCAAACTCACACGTGCCCGCGGGGATTCCAATTCTGCTTCGGATCCCCATCAACCATTCATTCTCGGCGAGGGACTGTCCGGCCTTTCCAGGCAAGGCGTTCAGGGAAGAGAAACAGCCGTCGAGTTGCTGCATGACCTGCTCAAGGGCGGTTTCCGAGATGGCTGGGTTGCCGCGGTACGAGTTCAAAAGCTGTCGCTGCCGATCTAGATCACGCAACAGGTCGGATTTCAGATCTGCCCGGGCCGCGACCTCCATGGCCTCAAACAGTGTTGCGATTGCGTAGTGGTGATCCAGCGGATGGTCCCTGGGGACCAGGATCCCGAGGCGCCGAAACAAATGTTCCAACCGCAAGTAGGTCCGGATGCGTTCATTAAACGGGTATTCGTACAGGGTCACGCTGGCCTTCCAGTGATTCAATCATAGCCCGAGGAAATCCGCCACCTGATCAACCTGAAGCTGCAACGAAATCATTGAGCCGCGGTCATTCTGGATGACAAGATCGGATGCCAACAATCGGCTCTCGCGGCTTGCTTGGGCGGCGATGATCCTTCTGGCGTCGCTTTCGGTCATGCCACTGCGCAGGACTACGCGTCGCACCTGTTCGTCCATCGAACAATCGACCGTAACAATGCGGTGCAGCAGCGCACGCCAACGGGAAGACTCGACCAGCAGCGGAATCTCAACGACGACGCAGCGCGCGCCGCGGGCCAATGCTTCGTTCGATTGGCGATTGATTTCTGCGCCCACGATGGGGTGAATGATGTTTTCAAGTCTTATTCTGACCTCTCGATCAGAAAATGCGATCGATCTCATGCGGTCCCGGTCCATGGCGCCGTCGGTCTGGATATATTCGCTGCCAAACGCCGCAACAATGGCGGGAATGGCTGTGCCGCCAGCCGCTGTCGCAGCACGAGAGATGGCGTCAGCATCGACGACCACGGCGCCACGATGGGTCAGCAGAGCCGCGACCATGCTCTTTCCGCTGCCAATGCCTCCAGTGAGGCCAATCCTGCGAGCAACGGTGCTGGCCACTACGGCGAAAGGGGAAAGAAAAATGGGACGGCACGGCGCAACACATCGGGTCCAATCGCCATGCAAAGCAAGCCGGCGCCAGCAAGAAAAGGGCCGAACTTGATTGGAATATCCTTGTGCGCGATTTTTCCGATGGCGAGCATGACGACTCCGAGCAAAGAGCCGACGGCGGTGGACATGAGGATGATGGCCAACAGATACTCCACGCCGAACCAGGCCCCAAGCGCGGACATCAGCTTGAAGTCGCCATGTCCCATGCCTTCCTTGCCCGTCAGAAGACGGTACAAATGAAAGAAGCTCCAAAGGATGAGATAGCCCAAGGCGGCGCCCCAAACCGCGGACGAGAGAGCGATGGTCCAATCCATGGCGGCGGACAACAGGCCCAGCCATAGGAGCGGGTAGTTCAAGTCATCGGGCAAATAACCCGTGTCGAAATCAATCCAGAATTGGCAGATCAAAAAACAGGCAAATGTGATCCAGATAAGGGCCACCGGGGACACGCCCCATCGTTCGACGCAAAGAGCAAAAACCGCCGCCGACAACAGTTCGACCAGCGGGTAGCGCAGACTGATGCTGGCGCTGCATGCGGAGCACTTGCCTTTCAGCAAGGCAAAGCTGAGCAAAGGCACGTTCTGATACCAGCGGATCGGGTTGCCGCACGCAGGGCAACGGGATTTCGGGCGCCAAAGACTGAGCGCCTCCTGCTGTGGCGCCTCGGTACCAGCATGGTCCGCACAGTCAGCCGCCCACTGCCGTTCCAGCAACTTTGGCAGCCGGTGAATCACGACATTGAGAAAGCTTCCGATCACCAGACCTGCCAGAGCCGCCAGGCCGACTTCAACCAGATGCAATTCCTGCATCTTGCGAAACTAGACGACTGCGCCGAGCTTGAAGATTGGGAGATACATCGAAACCACGATGCCTCCGACAATCGTTCCTAGAACAGTGATGATGATGGGTTCCATCAGGCTGGACAGGCCGGCCACCATGTCGTCGACTTCCGACTCGTAGAAATCCGCAGCCTTGCCAAGCATGTGATCGATCGATCCTGACTCCTCCCCGATGGCGCACATCTGCAGGACCATGCTGGGAAAAATGTTGACGCCCGTCATGGCCGCCGTCAGGCTGGTGCCGGTGGAGACCTCCTGCTGAATCTTGGTCGTGGCAATGGTGTAAACGGAGTTTCCGGCGGCGCCACCCACGGAGTCAAGCGCCTCGACCAGAGGCACCCCGGCCGCGAACATGGTTGACAGTGTTCGCGTCCAGCGGGCAATGCAGGATTTTTCGATCAACGTGCCGAAAATCGGGATCTTTAGCATGACGCGGTCCATGAAGCGCTGGACCTTTTCATTTCTTTTCCAGGCCTGGTTCAAGAAGTAGAGGGTGCTTCCAATGCCACCAAAAATCAGCCACCAGTAGGCAACGAAAACCTCGCTGATCGCGATCACAAAGAGCGTTGGCGCCGGCAGGTCGGCGCCAAAGTTTGCGAATACGCTCTTGAACGCGGGGATGACAAAAATCATGATGACGGCAACGACGACAAAAGCCACCACCAGCACCGAGATCGGGTACATCAAGGCCGACTTGATCTTCGACTTGATGGCTTCAGTTTTCTCCATGTAGGTGGCGAGTCGATCCAGCAGGGCCTCGAGAATACCGGCGGCCTCACCGGCCTCGATCAGGTTGCAATAGAGATTGTCGAAATACATCGGGAACTTTCGAAACGCAGAACTGAGAGACGTTCCGGTTTCAACATCCATCTTGATGTCGCTGAGCAGCTTGGTCATCCTTGGATTCGCATTGCCGCGGCCAACAATGTCGAAAGATTGCAGCAGGGGCACGCCGGCTTTCATCATGGTCGCCAGCTGCCTGGTGAAAATCGCCAGGTCCTTGGGCTTGATGGACTTGCCCGCCCCGGAGCGGCGTTTCTTGATTTTTGTCGGAAGCACGCCCTGGCGACGCAGCGAGGCCTGTACCTGATTCTCGCCAACGGCGCGGACTTCCCCCCGCACCACCCTCCCGTTGCGATCCTTCCCCTCCCATTCGAACACGAAGTCCTTGACGTTTCTCGCAGCAGTGGCCATATCGTTCTTGTGTCCTTAGGAGTTGCTCAGACGTTGGTCACGGCAACGACTTCTTCCAGGGAAGTCAATCCGGCACGAACCTTGGCGAGTCCGGATTGGCGCAGGCTGCGGACGCCGTCCTTTTCCGCCTGCTTCGCGATCTCCAGCGCGTTCCCGTCGGCCAAGATGATTCTTTGCATGTCCTCGTTGATCGGCATCACCTGATAGATGCCGACCCGACCCTTGTAACCGTTGTTGCACATGGAGCAGCCGACCGGGCGGTAAGTCGTCCATGTGCCATCAATGTCTTCTTCCGTGAAGCCGGCTTCAATCAAGGTCTCGCCCGGGATGTCTGCCGGCGTCTTGCAGTTGGGACATAAGCGGCGCGCCAGC
This sequence comes from Burkholderiaceae bacterium, assembly GCA_038901875.1. Taxonomy (GTDB): domain Bacteria; phylum Pseudomonadota; class Gammaproteobacteria; order Burkholderiales; family Burkholderiaceae_C; genus JBCKPE01. Next base: position 40,375 of record JBCKPE010000001.1, on the reverse strand, counting down.
CGCTGCGCCGTGATCAAGATGACGCTTGAGGCAATATTGAATGGTGCAATTCCCATGTTTCGCAAACGCGTCAACGTCGCCGGCGCATCGTTCGTGTGCAATGTCGAAAGCACCATGTGGCCGGTCTGCGCCGCCTTGATGGCAATGTCTGCTGTCTCCAGATCGCGAATCTCGCCGACCATGATGACGTCTGGGTCTTGGCGCAGGAACGATTTCAGGGCCGCTGCAAAGGTCAGGCCGGCCTTGTCATTGACATTGACTTGGTTGATGCCCGGCATGGTGATCTCGGAAGGATCTTCCGCGGTCGAGATATTCACGCCCGGCGTATTCAGAATGTTCAGACAGGTGTAGAGAGAAACGGTCTTCCCCGAACCGGTCGGGCCGGTGACAAGAATCATGCCGTACGGGCGATGCACCGCGGTCATCAAGCGCTCTTTCTCGATCGGGTCATAACCAAGCGCATCGATGCCCAGCCTGGCGCTGCTCGGGTCGAGAATACGAATCACGACCTTCTCTCCAAACAGCGTGGGCAATGTGCTGACGCGAAAGTCGATGACTCGATCGGGCCCGATCTTCAGCTTCATCTTTCCGTCTTGCGGAATGCGTTTCTCCGAGATGTCCAGCTTGGAAATGACCTTGATGCGGGAAACCAGCTTGTCCTTGATGGCGATCGGCGGCGACGCAATCTCCCGAAGCTCGCCGTCAACCCTGAAACGGACGCGGTAGGTGTGCTCGTAGGGCTCAAAATGCAGGTCTGACGCACGCATGCCGAAAGCGTCCAGCAGCATCTTGTGCAGGAACTTGACGACTGGCGCATCCTCGACCTCGGCAACGACCGCCTCTTCCGCGTCGGACAGCGCGGCCTCGGCCATGCCCTCGTCAAACTCGAAGTCTTCGCCGATGATCCCTTCAACAGATTCGGCGGCGCTCGCCGCGCTGGCCTCGGCCGCCTTGGCCAGCTTGTCGTACTCGGCAATGACCCAATCCACCCCCATCTGGGTGGCGAACCGAATTTTCTCCGCCGCTTCATGATCCGAAGGATCGGCGGTTGCAACGATCAGGCGGTTGTTGCGCTTGCTGAGGACAACAATCCGATAGGTCCGGCAGATCTTGGGGTCGAGCAGCCCCTTCGGCAGCCTTTGCAAGTCGATGGCATCCAGATCCAGCAACGGTGCCGCGAACGCGGTGGACATGGTATGCGCCAGATCGCTGACCGAGACGGTGCCGGAGCCGATCAACTCGGCAATAAAGCTGTTCCGATTGGTCTTCGCCTTCTTGTAGATTTCTTCCGCAGATTTTTGGGCGAGCTTGCCCGCCGCGATCAGTGCTCGTCCGAGTCCCGGAAGGGCAAGGGTTGGAGCTTCATTGGTGACGGAATCGACAGCAGCCATGGACGGCAATGGTACCCAGCCAAAGGATAAATGTCATCCTAACATGCTGAAACGCCGAGGAACTCCTTGCGCCCCAGGTGCAACGACACGACGGGAATCGGCTGCCGGCGGCAAGCTGCTGAGCCAGGCGCTTGGTCGGGGTGAGAGGATTCGAACCTCCGGCCTCTACGTCCCGAACGTAGCGCTCTACCAGGCTAAGCTACACCCCGAATTGCAGCGGGCGATCCCATGAACATCAGGAGCGCCTGTCGAGCAGTTGATCCGCCAATTGTAGCAAACAGCGTTTGTATGCAGAGTCGGAAAGCGGACCCAATGCCTGCAAAGCCCGCTCGGCTTCGCGTGCCGCGGCAGCGCGCGACGCCTGAATGGCTCCGGTGCTTCTGACAAGTGAAATCACTTGATGCAGGGCCGTGCCGTTCCCGGCCAAAACGGCCTTCCGAATGGTGTCGCGATCCTTCGGTGAACTGCGTTGCATCGCGACAATGACTGGCAGCGTCACCTTGCCTTCACGCAAGTCGTCTCCCAAATTCTTTCCCATTGTGCTGACGTCGCCGTCATAGTCGAGAACATCGTCGATCACCTGAAACGCTGTTCCCAGCGCCTGCCCGTAGTCGGCACAAGCCTGCTCGACATGCGAAGTGCTCCTGGCCAACACGGCACCCAAGCGGGCACTCGCCTCGAACAGCTTGGCCGTCTTGCAGCGAATCACATGGAGGTAGCCTTGCTCGTCAAGATCGGCATCGCGCATGTTCAAAAGTTGCTGTACTTCGCCTTCGGAAATGACGTTGGTTGCGTCCGCAAGGATCGCCATGACGCGCATGTTCTGTGCCGTGACCATCATCTGGAAGGCGCGCGAATAAAGATAATCACCGACCAGCACACTGGCAGAATTTCCAAACAGCTTATTGGCGGTGGCGCGACCGCGCCGCAGCGTGGACTCGTCAACGACGTCATCGTGCAGCAGGGTGGCTGTGTGGATGAATTCGACCACCGCGGCCAGCGTGAAGCGGTCCGTGCCGCGGTAGTCCAGTGCGCCGCAGGTCAGGAGCAGCAGTGCCGGTCGCAGGCGTTTGCCTCCCGAGGAAATGATGTAACTAGAGACTTGCCCGATCAGGGGAACGCTTGTTGACAGTCGCTCGGCGATGAGCCGATCAACTTGCTTCATGTCGTCGGCGATAAGGCCGATTTCAGGGGATTGATTGGACAATGAAGACAAGGGGAGCCGTAGCGGGTCCTGGCAGACTTGTTCGATTATAGAAATGCGTTCGCATGGACTTGCCCCGAGTTGCTCGCTTCAGGGCCCGCATGCACCCGGGTGCGGGTCATGGAACCGACGGGAATGCTATACTCGCGGGCTCCTTGGAAATCTCTCCGGGGTGTGTCTTTCAAGAGGTTGAAATGTACGCGGTCATAAAAACTGGTGGCAAGCAATACCGTGTTGCCGCCGGCGAGAAAATCAAAGTAGAACAGATTGCTGCGGATATTGGCCAGGAAATTGTGATTGACCAGGTGCTCGCAGTCGGCGAAGGCGATGCCCTCAAGGTTGGTACACCCTGGGTGTCCGGTGCGTCGGTCAAGGCCACAGTGGTGGCGCAGGGTTTGCGCGACAAGGTGCGCATTTTCAAGATGCGCCGCCGCAAGCACTATCAAAAAAGGCAAGGCCATCGGCAGCATTTCACCGAGCTGCAGATTGCCTCGATCGCAGTTTGAGGGTTAGCGGAAATGGCACAGAAAAAAGGCGGCGGCTCGACGCGAAATGGCCGGGATTCCCAGCCAAAAATGCTTGGTGTGAAGGTGTTCGGCGGCGAACTCGTGCCGGCCGGTTCAATCATCGTGCGTCAGCGCGGAACCCAGTTTCATCCTGGAACCAACGTTGGCATCGGCAAGGACCATACTCTTTTTGCGCTGGTTGAGGGTCACGTGTCCTTTGCGGTCAAGGGACGACTCAACAAACAGATGGTGAGTGTGGGGCCGGCAGCCGCAACCGAACAATGACGGGGCAGAGGAGCCAGCAGGAAGCCCCGCCAGGTCGGGGCTTCTTTGTTTGGACCGGTGATTCGGCCGCGATGAGCATCGAACCGCTAAGTTCCGAGACCGGATCGCCATGAAGTTCATCGACGAGGCGCTGATCGACGTGATCGCAGGCGATGGCGGGTCGGGTTGTGTTGCCTTCAGGCACGAGAAGTACAAGGAATTCGGCGGCCCCAATGGTGGCGATGGCGGGCGTGGCGGCCATGTCTACGCGACCGCGGACCCGAGCCTGAACACCTTGGTCGATTTCCGCTATTCACGTCGCCACGAGGCGCGCAGAGGCCAGCATGGCATGGGCTCAGACATGTTTGGTGCCGCAGGCGAAGACGTTACGCTGAAGGTTCCTGTCGGAACGATCTTCAGCGACGCGCATTCTGGAGGAATCCTGTTGGAACTGCTGACACCGGGCGAAGCCGTCATGCTGGCCAAGGGCGGCGACGGCGGTTTTGGCAACATGCGTTTCAAGAGTTCGATCAATCGGGCGCCGCGCCAAAAGACGCCGGGCTGGCCCGGCGAGCGAAAGAGCCTGAAACTTGAACTCAAGGTACTGGCCGACGTCGGGCTGCTGGGAATGCCCAATGCCGGCAAGTCGACTTTGATCGCTGCCGTGTCGAATGCGCGTCCGAAGATTGCCGACTATCCGTTTACCACCCTGTACCCGAATCTCGGCGTGGTCAGAGTCGGGCCCGAACAGAGTTTTGTTATTGCCGACCTGCCTGGTTTGATCGCTGGAGCTTCCGACGGCGCCGGACTCGGTCATATGTTCCTGCGCCACCTGCAACGGACCCGCCTTCTGCTGCACGTCGTCGACATGGCTCCGTTCGACGACACTGATCCGGTCGAACAGGTTCGGACGATCATCGCGGAGCTGAAAAAATACGACCCCAAACTGTTACAGAAACCACGCTGGCTCGTGCTGAACAAGATCGACATGGTTCCGCATGACCAACGCGAGCCCAAGGTCCAAGCATTGATCCGTCGTCTAAGATTCAAAGGGCCGGTCTTTGAACTGTCAGCATTGACGAGGGAAGGCTGTGACGCCCTGGTGCGTGCGGTGTTTGCACATTTGGATGCGGAATTCCGGAAGCAGCAGGGTGGGGTGACCATCGATCCGCGGTTTTCCGATCCCGCGTAGACCGCCAGTTGGTTCTGGCATTGTCGGATGTTTCCAGGATCCATAACATGGAGAACGATCTTCCAGCCACCACAACCGGGCCGCGCGACGCTCGACGAATTGTTGTCAAGGTCGGTTCAAGCTTGGTCACGAATGAGGGCCGTGGCCTGTCCGAGGACGCCATCGGGGAGTGGTGCCGCCAGATCGGGTTGCTTGTTCGGGACGATGCCGGACCGACCGATCCGGCGGGACGTCGAAGCGCCAGCCTGGCTCGGCGCGAAGTTCTGATGGTTTCGAGTGGCGCCATTGCCGAGGGTATGAAGCGCTTGGGCTGGATGTCCCGCCCGCGGGAAGTGCACGAGCTGCAGGCGGCAGCCGCGGTCGGTCAAATGGGTCTGGCCCAGATGTACGAATCAAAGTTCCGGGAGCTTGGATTGGCAAGTGCGCAGGTGCTGCTCACCCACGCTGACCTTGCCGACCGGGAACGCTATCTCAACGCGCGCTCGACCCTGCTCACATTGCTGCGGCTTGGCGTGATTCCGGTGATCAATGAAAACGATACGGTGGTCAATGAAGAGATCAAGTTTGGCGACAACGATACTCTGGGCGCACTGGTGGCGAACCTGATCGAGGCCGACCTGCTGATCATTCTGACCGACCAAAAAGGTCTTTACAGCGCGGACCCGCGGAAGGATCCGCTGGCGCGGTTCATTGAGGTCGCTCAGGCCGGCTCTCCCGAGCTCGAGGCGATGGCTGGTGGCATCGGCTCAAGCATCGGGCGCGGTGGAATGATCACGAAGATCCTCGCTGCAAAACGCGCCGCCGGCTCGGGCGCTTCCACGGTCATCGCATGGGGAAGGGCGCCCGATGTGCTGCTGCGCATCGCGCGGGGCGAGAACATCGGGACGCTGTTGCGCGCGTCGACGCCGAAAACGCAGGCACGAAAACAATGGATGGCCGATCATCTGCAGCTGCGCGGCTCCGTGTACGTTGACGATGGCGCGGCGGCCAAAGTTCGCGCTGAAGGAAAGAGCCTGCTGCCCATAGGCATGACAAGAATCGAGGGTGAGTTCTCGCGTGGCGACGTGATAGCGATTCGAGATGCGAATGGAACTGAAATTGCGCGCGGGCTGGCCAACTATGCAAGCATCGAGGCGCGCCTGATATGCCGCAGGCCGTCCAGCGAGTTTGAAGGCCTGCTCGGCTATGCGGCCGAGCCCGAAATGGTTCATCGAACCAATCTGGTTCGAACGCGCTGAGCAGGATCCGCAATTGAATTCAGCGGTTGTTGATCGGCGGCGACCTGAGATTGCGAACCATTTCGGCGACCGAGGATGCGGCTACCCGACCGCTGCAGATGCCCTGGCGCGCGAGGCGGTAGGCGTGGCGCGAGGGCATGTTTCCCTGCATGGGTTTCCAGATCGGGTCTTGAACGCTGAGCCAGTCGCTGTCCGCGGTCCGCCGTGCGTAGGTCTTGAACTCGCCAGTGGCACAGCGAATCGCTTCGTACATGGCATTCATGCTTCCGCTTTCGGCCATGGCGACGACAACGTAGCGAACCACGCCATCCTTGCTCAAGGTGATCGTCGCTGGATCCACGCCGAAGACCATGGTTTGGCCAAGTGAGACATCGAACCGAATCAGTCTGGATTTCTCGAAACGAGGCGGAGCAGGTGCAACGCTCTCCGTCCAGTCCGGATCCTCGGGGGCAAGTTGCGCCAGTACAGACCCGACGCTCAGGCAGGCGAGCAAGGTCGCCACAATACTCTTATTCATCGGCTTGATTTCGCTGGTTTGAAACCGTGTTGGTTTGGGGATCCGGATCAAAGCTTGCTCCCGGGGGCAGGGCATACCCGACTGCGGGTTCTGCATGGAGCGCGGCACGCGGGTCGGTTTCGTCGAAAAGCCCGGCACTTGCATGTTGTCGCGCGCCGCTGCGCAGGTAGCGATTCCGTGGTTCGTGCCGCGGCAGATAGCGGGACAGTTCGATAAGCGCCATTTCATAAACGCCGCGCTTGAACTCAACCACCATGTCCAGCGGAACCCAATAACTGTTCCAGCGCCAGGCGTCGAACTCCGGATGCGTCGAGGCACGCAGATTCAAATCCCAGTCGTGCCCGACCAACTGCAGCAGGAACCAGATCTGTTTCTGACCCTTGTAATGGCCGCGTGCTTCACGTCGGATGTAACGATCCGGCACTTCGTAGCGCAACCATTCCCTGGTCCGGGCAAGGACGCGAACATGCTCCGCAAGGAGCCCCACTTCCTCACGCAGTTCCCGGTACATCGCCTGCTCGGGCGTCTCGCCACGATCGATGCCGCCCTGCGGAAACTGCCAAGAGTGGGTTCGAATCCGCTTACCCCAAAAAACCAGGTTCTTGTGGTTGAGCAGGACAATGCCGACGTTCGGCCGAAAGCCGTCCCGGTCGAGCATAATCAAACCTCACGATTTCTTAACTGATTCCATTATGCACAGGCCGGCCGGTGCAGCAAGCAGCCGACCCGGGATCGCCCGCCCGCCTGTCCGCGCCGACGTCGATGAAAGCCTCCCAATTTTTCGTTTCCACGCTCAAGGACGCTCCTGCAGACGCCGAAATTGTGAGCCACCAGCTGATGCTGCGTGCCGGCCTGATCAAGAAACTTGGAGTTGGCATCTACACCCTGATGCCCATGGGGTTGCGCGTCATTCGCAAGGTCGAAGCCATCGTTCGAGAGGAAATGAATCGATCTGGGGCGGTGGAACTGACCATGCCGGTGGTGCAGCCGGCCGAACTCTGGCAGGAAACCGGGCGCTTCTCGAAAATGGGTCCGGAACTGCTGCGTTTGAAGGATCGGAACAACCGGGATTTCATCGTGCAGCCGACCAGTGAAGAGGTGATCACGGACATCGCCCGGCAGGAGTTGCGCAGCTACAAGCAACTGCCGCGCAACTTCTACCAGATTCAGACCAAGTTCCGTGACGAGAGGCGTCCGCGTTTTGGGCTGATGCGCGGTCGTGAGTTCATCATGAAGGACGCCTACAGTTTTGACCGGGACCCGCCAGCAGCTCGCGCCAGCTACGAGTTGATGGCCAGGACCTATCGGCGCATCTTTGATCGCTTCGGTCTGGCCTATCGTGCGGTGGCTGCTGACAGTGGCGCCATCGGCGGCGAACTGAGCGAGGAGTTTCAGGTGCTGGCCTCAAGCGGGGAAGACGCCATCGTTCATTGCCCGCAAAGCGACTATGCCGCGAACATGGAAAAGGCCGAGTCCCTCGCACCCGTGGCCGCCGTCGCGCCGCCGGCGCAGTCAATGACCAAAACGGCAACCCCGGGGAAAAGCACCTGCGCCGACGTCGCGGAGTTTCTTGGCGTTGCGCTGCAATCGACGCTCAAGTCGCTGGTGCTTGCCACCGACGAGGTCAATGACGCCGGAGCAATGACCGGCTCACGCATCTGGCTCCTGCTGCTTCGTGGCGATCATGAAATGAACGAGGTGAAGGTGGGCAAGTTGCCGGGAATGGAGCGTGGCTTTCGTTTTGCGACGCAGGCTGAAATCGAGGCGCACTTTGGCTGTCCGCCCGGTTACCTCGGACCGGTTGACACACGCCGGTCCGTCACCGTCGTGGCGGATCGCGAGGTCGCCGTGATGAAGGACTGGATTTGTGGCGCCAATGAAATTGATTTTCATCTGACCGGCGTCAATTGGGGGCGTGACCTTCCCGAACCCGGCCTGGTGGCCGACTTGCGCAACGTCCAGGCGGGTGACCCTTCGCCCGATGGTTGCGGCCCGCTGATGATTGAGCGTGGCATCGAAATCGGACATGTGTTCTACCTGGGGACGAAATACAGCCGGGCCATGAACGCGACCTTTCTCGATGTCAACGGCAAGCCCCAGTTCATGGAAATGGGTTGTTACGGTATCGGCATCACGCGCCTGCCGGCGGCAGCGATCGAGCAGAATCATGACGAGCGCGGCATCATTTGGCCGGATTCTCTGGCGCCGTTCACGCTGGTCATCTGCCCCATTGGCATGGAGCGAAATGCCGAGGTCAAGGGTGCAGCAGAGGCGCTCTATCGGGAGATGCTCGAAGCCGGAGTCGATGTCATCCTGGACGATCGAGGCGAGCGACCGGGGGTGATGTTCACCGATTGGGAATTGATCGGCATTCCGCACCGCGTGGTCATCTCCGAGCGAGGTCTGCGTGAGGGGCAATTCGAGTACCAGGGTCGCCGTGACAAGGCTGCAGTGAAAGTTTCGGTGTCCGACATGCCGGCCCTGATCCGGTCCCGAATGGCCTCATGACCGGTCCAGATGCCCTGGTTTGATGCGAAGAAGAAAGTTGCTGTTCGTCTGGCCCTTGGTGCTTGCGTTGCCGGGGATTCATCAGACGGCATGGGCGGGAAGCCAGATTGAAGAGCCGCTGATCGATTCCGTGCGCACGGCGCTCAGCTCGGCAATCACGAACAAGGCGCCCCCGGTTCCGGAGTTCAGCGACACCGAGGCCCGATTGGCCTACCTGCGATGGTTGTCGGCGATGAGCGACCGGTTACGCCAGCGCAAACCGGATTTCCAGACCCGAACCGAGTTCCTGCAAACCGTTTGGTATGAATCCCGCCGCTCAGGGCTGGAAATTTCATTGATCCTGGGCCTGATCCAGGTTGAGAGCGCGTTTCGCAAATTTTCGGTCAGCTCAGCCGGAGCCCGTGGCTACATGCAGGTGATGCCATTCTGGACCCGCAGCATCGGCGACAGTGACGTGGGCAAGCTGTTTCACATGCAGACCAACCTGCGCTTTGGCTGCGTCATCCTGCGCCATTATCTGGACCGGGAGGTCGGCGACCTGTTCATGGCGCTGGGGCGCTACAACGGAAGCCGCGGCAGGCCGGAATACCCGCAGGCCGTGCTGCGGGCGCAAAAAGTGTGGACTTTCCCGGCCTGACCGGAGACGCGCAACACGGTATCGCTCGGCCGCGGCGCCAGCCAGAGGGGGCGAAGCCTACTGATCCGCCTTGCCCAGCACCTGCTCGAGCTCGCCCGACTCGAACATCTCCGTCATGATGTCGGAGCCGCCGATGAATTCTCCCTTGACGTAGAGCTGGGGAATCGTCGGCCAGTTGCTGTACTCCTTGATCCCCTGCCTGATTTCGCTGTCGTCGAGGACATTCACCGTCGTGACCGTTTTCGGGTCGACACCGCAGGACTTCAGGATCTGGATGGCGCGACCAGAAAAACCGCACATCGGAAAGCTCGCATTGCCCTTCATGAAAAGCAGTATCTCGCTGGATTTGACGAGCTGGTCGATTCGCTCATGGGCATTGGACATGGTTGGTCTCCTCGGTAGGGTGCTTGGGCCCGATTATTTCACCTGCGCGCGCTTTCTGTCCGGGCTGGGGCTTTTTCGACACGATGGTCCGACCACGGCGTGGCTGGCCTTCGCGCTGGTCGCATCGCATCGGCTGTCTCGGCAACTGCTCATTGCACGGGCCGCCGGCCTGCGCTGCAGCGCTCGATACCACCAAGGTCGCGCCTCGATGTGATCTGCTGAAATCCGCAATCCCGAAGCATTTCGCCGACCCGACGCGCTTGATCGTGGCCGTGCTCGACCAGCAGCCAGGATCCTGGCTGCAGATGCGGCGGAGCCGTTGCGATGATTTCCCGAAGGTCGTCCAGGCCGTCCGCGCCTGCGGCAAGCGCCTGCTCCGGCTCCCAGGCAAGTTCGGCAAGATGCGGGTCGGCGTCTCCGACGTAGGGCGGGTTGGACAGGATCAGGTCGAAGACGCCGGCAACGGCACGCAACCAATCACTCTGGAGGAAGCACACCTCCAGGCCAAGCCTGGCGGCGTTTTGCCGGGCCAGTTCGAGCGCTGCGGCGCTGGCGTCAAGCGCCAGGATCTGCAGGTCGGGGCGCTGATGCTTGAGTGCCAGCGCGATGGCGCCACTGCCGGTGCCAAGGTCGAGTACCCTGGCGCCAGGGTGCCCCGCGAGAATCTCCAGCGACCACTCCACCAGAGTCTCGGTGTCGGGCCGGGGTATCAACACGCGGCTGTCCACGCTCAGGCTGATGCCGTAAAACTCCTTCTGACCGACGATGTAGGCGAGCGGCTCACCTGCCAGGCGGCGCGCCAGAAGTGTCAGAAACAATCTTCCGGCGCTTGGCGCAACCGGGTCGTCAGCGTGGGTCGTGAGCCAGACGCGGCACTCGCTTGGCATTCCCATGGCGTGCAGCAGGAGGAGTTGTGCATCGAGCGCGTCCAGGCCCAATCCGCGCGCATGCGCCATGGCGAGCGCCACGGAGCGAGGGAAAGCGGCTGGCGTGACAACCATGGAGCGACGAAGTACCAGCGCCGACGGACCTGGCCCGGTCAGCCGGACATCGCGGCTTCGAGTTCGGCCATTTGCTCGGCGTCGTGCGCCGAGCGCAGGGCATGAATGACCTCGCCCAGATCGCCTTCCATGATGAATTGCAACTTGTGCAGCGTCAGATGGATGCGATGGTCAGTGAATCGACCCTGGGGAAAGTTGTAGGTCCGGATTCGATCGGACCGGTCGCCCGAACCAATCAGGCCTTTTCTGGTTGAAGCTTCCTTGGCGGCACGGGCAGTTCGCTCCTGCTCCTGAATGCGTGCTGAGAGCACCTGCATCGCCTTGGCCTTGTTGCGGTGCTGTGAGCGGTCGTCCTGGCATTCGGCGACGATGCCGGTCGGAAGGTGCGTGATACGCACAGCCGAGTCCGTCTTGTTGATGTGTTGGCCACCCGCGCCACTGGCGCGAAAGGTGTCAATGCGCAGGTCAGCCGGGTTGATCTTGATCGCCTGCGCCTCGTCGGGTTCGGCGAGCGCGGCCACGGTGCAGGCGCTGGTGTGGATGCGTCCCTGCGCCTCTGTGGCGGGGACCCGCTGAACCCGATGCCCACCGGATTCGAAGCGCAAGCTGCCGTACACCTGGTCGCCCTCAATGCGTAGGACAATTTCCTTGCAGCCGCCCTTTTCACCCGGAGATTCACTCATTATTTCAACCCGCCAGCCTCTGCGCTCAGCGTAGCGGGTGTACATGCGCAGCAGGTCGCCGGCGAACAGGGCAGACTCATCGCCACCGGTGCCGGCACGGATTTCCAGAAACGCATTTCGCGCGTCGTCGGGGTCCTTCGGAATCAGCAGGGAATGCAGCTCGACTTCAAGCGCCTGCAACTGCGCCTGCTTGGTCGCGATCTCTTCGCGCGCCATGTCGCCCAATTCTGGATCCGACTCCATCGCCCGCGCTTGCGCCAGTTCGACCTCGTACTTGCTTAGACGAATCTGGCGCCCGGCAACCTGGGTCACCTCAGCGTGTTCGCGCGACAACAACAGAAACTGTGCCATGTCGCCCATGATGTCCGGACGCGACAGCAGGAAATCGAGTTCACCCAGGCGCTCGACATAGCGCTGCAACTGCGCCCGCAGAAACGGTTTCATCCGAGGCAGCTAGCGCGAACGCCGCAGAAAGAAGTGTTCGATGGCCTGACCGGCGCGTGCGCGAGCCGCGTGGTCTCCCGAATGCAATTCGGCGTAGGCGCCATGCAGCATTTTCTGGCTCAGTCCGCGCGACAGCGAATCGAGCACCGCTTCGACCGGTTCGCCCTTGGCCAGCAATTTCGCCGCCTTGGCCAATTCGGCATTGCGCCAGGTTTCCGTTTGAGTGTTCAGACGCTGAATCAACGGAACCGCGCTGCGTTGATCCATCCAGTGCATGAAACTTGTGACTCCGGCATCAATGATCACTTCGGCCTGGGCCACCGCGGCCTGCCGATTCGCCTGGCCGGACTGCACGGCGCTGGCCAAATCGTCAATGTTGTAGAGAAAAACGTCCTCCAGCGTCTTGACTTCGATCTCTATGTCACGCGGCAGCGCAAGGTCAACCATGAACATCGGCCGGTGTTTACGCGCCTTCAGCGCGCTTTTCACTGAACCCAGCCCGATGATCGGGAGTGTGCTGGCGGTGCAGCTGACCACGATGTCAAACTCGTGCAGGCGCTCTGGCAGGTCGGACAAACGCATCACTTCGGCGCCAAATCGGGTAGCGAGTCGTTCACCGCGCTCGTAAGTGCGATTGGCGATTGCCAGCGAGCGTAGATTTTTCGCGGCAAAGTGCGTCAATGCCAGTTCGATCATCTCGCCCGCGCCAACAAAAAGTGCTCGCGCTTCGCGCAAGTCCTCGAACAGTTGCCCCGCCAGACGCACCGCTGCCGCGGCCATGCTGATCGAGTGGGCGCCAATGGCGGTCGAGCTTCGCACCTCCTTGGCAACTGCAAAGGACCGTTGAAAAAGCTGGTTCAGTGTGCTGCCGAGCGTGCCGGCGTTTTCCGCCGCACGCACCGCTTCCTTCAATTGACCCAGTATCTGGGGTTCGCCCAGCACCATGGAGTCGAGCCCGCTGGCAACCCGAAAGGCATGCCGTGCAACCATCTGGCCCTGCAACCAATAGGCGTGTTGCTTCAACTCGGCCGAGGCAACCTTGCCGTTGCTGGCAAGCCAATCCAGCGTAGTTTCCAGCTCCGCCTGTCCAGCCGCGCAATAGACCTCGGTGCGGTTGCAAGTCGAAACAATGGCAGCTTCGGGTTGTTCCCGAAACGAACGCCGCAAGCCGTGCAACAGGGGCGGCAGTTGATCCGTGGCGAAGGCAAACCGCTCGCGCAGGTCGAGCGGTGCGGTCGTGTGATTGAGGCCCAATGCCCAAACTGCCATGCTGCGATTATAAAATCAGCCTCTTCGCGCGCAGTCCCGCGCGTTCGGACCGTGGAGGATCCGCACCAGATGGATCTGCAAGACATCCTTGTGCACCTGCTGAACTTCGTCGCGCCAGCGTTCTGGTTGGCGTGTTCCCTGCCGTTGCTGGGGCGCACTTTGTTCAAACCTGCGGCGCGCCGGTCCTGGTGGATGCAATGCTTGATTGTTTTCCTGATCGGCGTGACGACGCTTTCGCTCGCGCTTTGGCTGACCGGGCGCGACGCCAAGATGGTCAGTTACGCGGCCCTGATACTGGCCTGCGGCAGCGCCCAGTGGCTGCTGCTGCGTCGACCGGGGCGGTAGACCGGTGGCCACGCCGGGGCCGCGGCACGACATTAGGGCGCGAACAGATCGACGCGATCGGTGATGATGCCGTCGACGCCCAATGCCAACAGCCTGTCGGCTGAGGATTGGTCGCTGACGGTGTAGCAAACGATTCGGAACCCCGCCCGCCTCGCTGCGCCGACCGTGTCCTCGTTCCATTGCTCATGCTTGATGACCAGGGCGACGCAGTCCAATTTTCGGGCGGCGTCCAGCCATCCGGGCGAAATGCTGTGAAGTAGCAGACCGCGCGGCAGCTGTGGCTGCGTGCTCCGGGCGCCTTCGAGCGCGGAAACTTCAAACGAAGTCAGTAACGGGGGCGCTGCCTCGGCATCCCAGTACCGAATCAGCTCATTTGCGACCACCGCGCCGGTGCGGTAGGCCGTGCCAGGTGTCGGCTTGATCTCGACGTTCAGGTGGCACTGATTGCGCAGGCAGAAGTGGGCGATGCTTTCCAGCGACGGCAGGGGTTCGCCAGCGAAGGCTGCGGAATGCCAACTGCCGGCGTCAAGTTTGCTCAGTTTCTGCCAGGACAGCGCGCCGGCGTCACCCGATCCGGTGCTGGTGCGCTCCAGCGTTGCGTCATGCAACAGAAACGGAACCTCGTCGGCACTCAATTTTGCGTCGCATTCGAACATTTTGTAGCCATGCCCCGCTCCAACTCGAAACGCGGCGAGCGTGTTCTCTGGGGCCAGTTTTCCGGCGCCCCGGTGCGCGATCCAGCGCGGGTAGGGCCAGTGCCGCGACCGGTCGGCCTCAGGGGTCATTTGCGCTTGCCGGTCGCCTCGTCAAACCAGTGCAGTCGGTCCGGACGGGGAGTCACGTGAATGGTTTGTCCGACTCTGGGCGCGGGCGTGGTTTCGTCGATGCGCAAAGTGACCATCTCCTCGCCAAGCCAGGCGTAAACCAGCCGCTCAGCGCCCAGCATTTCGGTGGTCTCGACCTGCAGCGGCCAACCCGATTCGGCCAACTCAAGGTGTTCAGGGCGAATGCCCAGAAGAGTTCCCGGCTTGGCACCGGGAGCGGACTTGAGCAGGTTCATCGGGGGTGAGCCAATGAAACCGGCGACGAAGGTGGTCGCTGGCCGGTGGTAGACCTCATCCGGGGTGCCAAACTGCTCCATCACGCCGGCGTTCATGACCATCATGCGTTGCGCCAGCGTCATGGCCTCGACCTGATCATGCGTCACGAACAGCGAGGTGATGCCGAGCTCGCGATGCAGTTTCTGGATCTCGAGTCGGGTTTGCACCCGCAGCTTGGCGTCCAGATTCGACAGCGGCTCGTCAAACAGGAACACCTGGGGTTCCCGCACGATGGCGCGGCCCATGGCGACGCGTTGGCGCTGTCCGCCCGAGAGCTCCCGCGGTGCGCGATGCAACAACTGCCCCAGTTCCAGGATTGCCGCTGCCTTGTCGACCCGGGTCTTGATCTCGGCGACTGGAACCCTCTTGATCTTCAGTCCATAGGCCATGTTGTCGAACACGCTCATGTGCGGATACAGCGCGTAGTTCTGGAACACCATCGCGATGTCGCGCTCAGCCGGCTCCAGATTGTTGACGACGCGCCCGCCGATGGAGATTTCGCCAGCCGTAATCTCCTCCAGTCCGGCGACCATGCGCAGCAGCGTTGATTTGCCGCAACCGGACGGGCCGACGATGACGACGAATTCGCGATCCGCAATTTCGGCGCTCACGCCATGGATGACCTGAAGCTTGTGCTTCCCGGTACCGTATTGCTTGACGATGTTGTTCAGGGTAATGGCTGCCATTTATTTTTCCGTGTCCACCAGGCCTTTAACGAACCACCTCTGCATCAGGATCACCACCAGCGCTGGCGGCAGCATGGCCAGGATGGCCGTGGCCATCACTGCATTCCATTCGGTTGCGGCGTCGCCTCCGGTGATCATGCGTTTGATGCCGATCACCACCGGATACATGTCCTCACTGGTGGTTACCAGCAGCGGCCAAAGGTATTGATTCCAGCCATAGATGAACTGAATCACGAACAGCGCCGCGATCGAAGTGCGCGACAGCGGCAGCAGCACGTCCTTGAAAAATCGCATGGGTCCGGCACCATCCATGCGGGCCGCCTCAACCAATTCGTCGGGAACGGTCAAAAAGAACTGCCGGAACAGGAAAGTCGCCGTTGCCGATGCGATCAGTGGCACCGTCAGCCCGGCATAGGTGTTGAGCATGCCCAGGTCCGACACGACCTTGTAGGTTGGAAGGATGCGCACCTCCACAGGCAGCATCAAGGTGACGAAAATCATCCAGAAAACCAGGTTGCGAAACGGAAAGCGGAAGTACACCACCGCGAAAGCCGACAACAGCGAGATCACGATCTTGCCGGTCGAGATCACCAAGGCGGTGACCAGACTCACCCATAGCATGGACGCCACCGGCGGTATCTTGCTGCCATAGGCGGTTTCGCCGCCCCAGAGCGCCAATTCGTAGTTTCGCAGCACCGTGTCGCCTGGGAGCAGCGACATCGGCACGTTCTGCACAATTTGCTCGGCGGTCTGGGTCGACGCGATGAAGGTGATATAGACCGGAAAGGCAACGATCAACACCCCGAGCAAAAGCACAAGATGGGACAGTAGGGTGGCGGCGGGGCGGTTTTCAACCATGGCTTGTCCAGGATCAATAGTTCACGCGCTTTTCGATATAGCGGAACTGCACGATGGTCAGCGCGATCACGATCACCATCAACACGACCGACTGCGCCGCCGAGCCGCCCAGGTCGAGTGCCTTGAAGCCGTCGAAATAGACCTTGTAGACCAGGGTCGCGGTGTCCTGGCCCGGACCACCCTGGGTGGCCGCGTCGATGATGGCAAAGGTGTCAACGAAGGCGTAAACGATATTGATGACCAGCAGGAAGAAGGCGGTTGGTGTCAACAGTGGAAACTGAACCGTCCAGAAGCGGCGCCAGGGTCCTGCGCCATCGATCGCCGCGGCCTCGATCAGACTTTTCGGGATCGACTGCAGCCCGGCCAGGAAAAACAGGAAGTTGTAGGAGATCTGCTTCCACACCGATGCCATGACGATCAGGGTCATCGCGTGGCCACCGTCAAGCAGGTGATTCCAATTCATCCCGGCCGCCCGAAGCCAGAAGCTGACAATGCCAATCGAAGGCGCGAACATGAACAGCCAAACCACACCGGCCACGGCCGGCGCCACGGCGTAGGGCCATATCAGGAGTGTCTTGTAGAAGCCGGCGGCGCGGACCACTCGGTCGGCCATCACGGCGAGCATCAGCGAGATCGTCAGCCCCAGGCTGGCGACCAGCAGCGAGAACACGGCTGTGACCTTGAACGAGGCCAGGTAGGTGTCGTCGTTCCACAAGCGCAAGAAGTTCTCGGTGCCGACGAAGGTCGAGCTGGTGCCGAAAGGGTCTTCCGTCAGCACACTCTGGTACAGCGCCTGTCCGGCGGGCCAAAAGAAGAAGACGGAAATAATGATCAGCTGAGGCGCCACCAAGGCCCAGGGTAGCCACCAGCTTTTGAAGCGGACGCGTTTTTCGACAGCCAAGTTACTACTGAGTGCTCATAGGTGAACCGACAGGACGCCTTGTCGCCCGGCAAGCCGAGGCCGCAGGGGAGTTGCATGGCGAGATGACAAGGCGGCGGCATCGCTGCCGCACGCGGACCAGGGCTTTCAACTTTTCTTGTTCGCCTTTTCAAAGCGTTCGAGTTGCTCGTCGCCGCGCTTTTTCGCCGCATCCAGGCCCTCTTGAGCCGATTTCTTTCCGCTCCAGATCTGCTCCATTTCCTCGTCGAGGATGGCGCGAATCTGCACAAAGTTGCCCAGCCGGATGCCGCGCGACTTGTCGGTCACCTTGCGAATCATCTGCGTTACCGAGACATCGGTGCCTGGATTCTCCTTGTAGAAGCCTGATTTTTCGGTGATGCCGAAGGCCTCAATGGTGATCGGCAGGTAGCCAGTTCGTTGGTGGCTTATGGCTTGCACGTTCGGGTCAGACAGGTAGGTGAAAAAGCCCGCCACGCCCTTGTACTCCTCGGGCTTCTTGCCAGCCATGACCCACAGGCTGGCACCGCCGATCACTGTGTTCTGCGGCGCACCTGGCACGTCCGGGTAATAGGGCAAGGTACTGATGCCCGAAGCGAACTTGGCATTGCGCTTGATGTTTCCGTACAGCGCCGACGAGCCAGTGACCATCGCGCACTCTCCCGAAACGAAGGTGGCGTCCGCGGCATTGCCACGGCCCTTGTAGATGAACAAGCCTTGCTTGGACATGTTGGCCAGGTTCTCGATGTGGCGCACATGCAGCGGCGTGTTGAAGGCCAGGCGCGTGTCCATGCCCAGGAAGCCGTTGCGTTTGGTCGCGAACTCAACGTTGTGCCAGGCCGAGAAGCTCTCCAATTGGGTCCAACTCTGCCAGCTGGTGGTGAACGGGCACTTGTGCCC
The DNA here is from genome assembly GCA_038901875.1 of Burkholderiaceae bacterium. GTDB lineage: Bacteria > Pseudomonadota > Gammaproteobacteria > Burkholderiales > Burkholderiaceae_C > JBCKPE01. The sequence goes on along the minus strand of JBCKPE010000001.1, from coordinate 22,350 downwards.
GCTGGCTTTGAGCTTGGCCGCGGCCAGCGCCACCTCGGGCCAAGTTTTGGGCGGGCTCTCTGGATCCACCCCGGCGGCCTTCAGCGCATCCTTGTTGTAGTGAAAAACAGGGGTTGAGCTGTTGAACGGAAGGCTCATCATCTCGCCGTTGGGCGCCGTGTAGTAGCCCGATACCGCCTGAATATAGACCTTGGGGTCGAACTTGGCGCCAGCTTCCTTCATCAGCTGGGCGACCGGCTTGATCGCTCCCTTGCTGGCCATCATCGTGGCCGTGCCGACCTCGAACACCTGCAGGATATGCGGTGCGTTGCCGGCGCGGAAGGCAGCGATTGCGGCGGTCATCGACTCGTCGTAGTTGCCCTTGAACACCGCCGTGACCTTGTAGTCCTTTTGCTTCTCGTTGAAGCCCTTGGCCTGGTCATTGACCCATTCGCCAAGCGCACCGGGCATCGAGTGCCACCACTGAATTTCGGTTTGCGCCGTTGCCGAAAACGACAGCACCGTGGCAAGCGTTGCCAATCCTAGTTTGAGTTGCATGAAAGTTCCTTTATTGAACGACCGGGCGCACCGGCCCGGATTGAGAAGACCATTTGATTTCAGATGGTGGCCTGCGCACAAGCGGGTTTCCCATTAGGCCAGGAGAAAATGTTGCACTGCGGTAACATTCTGCAGGAACCTGCCGCGCCGCTTCAGGTGGCTACCGAACAACTCGATGAACGCACCAGCCACCCATGGCCTGTTGTCGGCCAGCACCAAAGACGCGCCGCGACTGCGTGAGATTCCGTACAACTACACCTCGTTCTCTGACCGCGAAATCGTCATACGCCTGTTAGGCACGCGCGCCTGGGACATTCTTCTCAAGCTGAGAGACGAGCGCAGAACCGGACGCTCGGCACGCATGCTGTACGAGGTGCTGGGCGACATCTGGGTGGTGCAGCGCAACCCCTACCTGCAGGACGATCTGCTGGAGAACCCGAAACGCCGGCAACTGCTGGTCAATGCCCTGCACCATCGGCTGCATGAAGTTGGCAAGCGTCGAGCCGGCGCAGCAAGCGGCCCGGCCGTACCACCTACGCCGGAAAACTTGGGCGGCGCGGAGCAGACCGCGCTCGATCGGGACGCCATGGTGGGTGAGTTGCTCGATGCAGCGACGCTGGCGGTTGATCGATTCGACGATCAATTCACCGAGGTTGCGCGCCTGCGCCGGCGTGCCAGACGGGTGCTGGGCCGCAGCACGGCCAAGGACAACATCAAGTTTGACGGGCTCAGCCGGGTCTCCCATGTCACCGACGCCACCGACTGGCGTGTCGAATACCCGTTTGTCGTTCTTACTCCGGACACCGAAGTCGAGATGGCGGCACTGGTGCGCCGCTGCATCGAACTGGATTTGACGATCATTCCGCGCGGTGGCGGCACCGGTTACACCGGGGGCGCGGTGCCTCTTTGCTGGAGAAGCGCCGTCATCAACACAGAAAAACTGGATCGCATGTCCGCAGTCGAGATGACTGTGCTGGCCGGCGTGGAACGCCCGGTGCCGACCCTATGGACCGAAGCCGGTGTGGTCACGCAGCGCGTGGCCGACGCCGCCGAGCAGGCCGGCTATGTGTTCGCGGTCGATCCGACCTCGGCCGATGCTTGCTGCATCGGCGGCAACATTGCCATGAACGCCGGCGGCAAGAAGGCCGTTCTGTGGGGAACGGCGCTCGATAACCTGGTGTCCTGGCGCATGGTCACGCCCGACGCGCAGTGGCTGGAGGTGACCCGCCTGAACCACAACCTGGGCCGTATTCACGACACCGAGCTGGCCAGTTTTGAGTTGCGCTACCTGCGCGCCGATGGAACGACGCTGATCCGGACCGAACGGCTCGACATCCCGGGGCACCGCTTTCGGCAGGAGGGCCTGGGCAAGGATGTGACGGACAAGTTCCTGAGCGGTCTGCCCGGCATTCAGAAGGAGGGCTGCGACGGCCTGATCACCTCGGCGCGCTGGATCCTGCACCGCATGCCGGCGCACAGCAGGACGGTTTGCCTGGAGTTTTTTGGCAACGCTCGCGATGCGGTGCCAAGCATGGTTGAGATCCGGGATTACATGGTCGCCGAGGCGCAGCGCAGCGGCACAGTGCTGGCCGGGCTGGAGCACCTAGATGATCGATACCTGCGCGCGGTCGGTTATGCGACCAAGTCGCGGCGCGGGGCCGATGGCAAGGGTGGCGGCGCTTCGGCCCTGCCCAAGATGGTTCTGATCGGCGACATTGCCGGCGCCGACGCCGACGCCGTTGCGCGCGCCAGTTCCGAAGTGGTGCGGATCGCGAATTCGCGCCAGGGCGAAGGCTTCATCGCGACCAGCCCGGAGGCGCAGAAGAAGTTTTGGCTTGATCGCAAGCGCACCGCGGCCATCGCCAAGCACACCAATGCCTTCAAGATCAACGAGGACGTGGTGATTCCGCTGCCGCGTCTGGGCGCCTACACCGATGGCGTCGAGCGCATCAACATCGAGCTGAGCCTGCGCAACAAGATCGAACTTTGCCAGGAGTTGCGACGATTTTTCCAGCGCGACAACCTGCCGCTGGGCCGCCATGACGACGCCAGCGAAATTCCTTCTGCCGAGTTGCTGGAAGACCGGGTCGCTCAGGCCATGGAGCTGGTTGACGCGGCACAGAGCCAGTGGCTGGGCTGGCTGGACAACATTGACAGTGACTTCGAGCAACTGCAGGACCACCGCCTGCGAGCTAGCTGGAAGCTGCAGATTCGCGCCGGCCTGCAACGCATCTTCGCCGGCAGCGCTTTCCAACCCATCCTGGACGAATGCCAGGCCATTCACGGCCGCGTCCTGAAGGGGCGGGTCTGGATCGCCTTGCACATGCACGCCGGCGACGGCAACGTGCACACCAACATCCCGGTCAACAGTGACAACTATCAGATGCTGCAATCGGCGCGGGCCGCCGTAACCCGCATCATGGCCTTGGCGCGCCAGCTTGGCGGCGTGATTTCGGGTGAGCACGGCATTGGCATCACCAAGCTCGAATTTTTGACCGATGGGGAAATTGCCGAGTTCGCCGCGTACAAGGCGAGGATCGACCCGAATGGCCATTTCTATAAAGGCAAACTGCTAAGACCCTCACCCCCGCCCTCTCCCGCTTTTGCGGGAGAGGGAGCAAGACAATCCTCTCTCCCGCTTGCGGGAGAGGGTTGGGGTGAGGGCGAACCGTTGCTCGCGGACCTGACCAACGCCTACACGCCGAGCTTCGGCCTGATGGCACACGAGTCCCTGATCCTGCAGCAGTCCGACATCGGCGCCATCGCCGACAGCGTCAAGAACTGCCTGCGGTGCGGCAAATGCAAACCAGTTTGTGCCACGCACGTGCCGCGGGCCAACCTGCTGTACAGCCCGCGCGACAAGATCCTTGCGACCTCGCTGCTGATCGAAGCTTTCCTGTACGAAGAGCAGACCCGGCGCGGCATTTCAATCAGGCATTGGGAGGAATTCGAGGACGTTGCCGACCACTGCACGGTCTGCCACAAATGCCTTACGCCCTGTCCGGTCGACATCGACTTCGGTGATGTCTCAATGAACATGCGCAACCTGCTGCGCAAGATGGGGCACAGGTCGTTCCGGCCCGGCAATGCGGCGGCCATGTTCTTCCTTAACGCAACGAATCCGCAGACGATCAAGTTCATGCGCTCGGCCATGGTCGGTCTTGGCTTCAAGGCGCAGCGCCTGGCGCACCAATTGTTTGCGCGACTGGCTCGCTCGCAGACGTCACGTCCCCCGGCCAGCGTCGGCAAGGCGGCGCTGAAGGAGCAGGTGATTCATTTCATCAACAAGAAGATGCCCGCCGGCCTGCCCAACAAAACGGCGCGCGCGCTGTTGGACGTGGAAGACGCGGCCTATGTGCCGATCATTCGCGATCCGCAGGGAACGACGGTGGACTCCGAAGCGGTGTTCTACTTTCCCGGCTGCGGCTCCGAACGCCTGTTCAGCCAGGTTGGTTTGGCGACCCAGGCGATGCTCTGGCACGCTGGCGTGCAGACGGTGCTGCCGCCGGGCTACCTGTGCTGTGGCTACCCGCAGCGTGGCAGCGGGCAGTTCGACAAGGCCGAGAAGATCATCACCGACAACCGCGTGTTGTTTCACCGGGTGGCGAATACGTTGAACTACCTGGACATCAAAACCGTGGTGGTGAGTTGCGGCACCTGCTACGACCAGTTGCAGGGCTATCAGTTCGACAAGATCTTTCCCGGCTGCCGCATCATCGACATTCATGAGTTCTTGCTGGAGAAAGGCATCACTTTGGCTTCCCCACGGGGCGGGGCGGGTGACGAAGAGGCCGCTGGCGCGGCGCCAGTCGGGGCCTACCTTTACCATGATCCCTGTCACAGCCCGCTGAAACTGCAAGACCCGATGAAGACGGTGAAAGCCCTGGTCGGGGACAAGGTGCTGAAAAGCGAGCGCTGCTGCGGTGAGGCCGGCACGCTGGGTGTGACACGACCCGACATCGCAACCCAGGTCCGGTTCAGGAAGGAGGAGGAACTGCGACGCGACGAAATTGCGCTGCGCGCCGAGGCTGGACTGGATGTGAAGGCAAACATCAAGATACTGACCAGTTGCCCGAGCTGCCTGCAGGGGCTGAGCCGCTATCGCGACGACCTGCAAAATGGACTGCTCGAAGCCGACTACATCGTGGTTGAAATGGCTCGGCTGATTTTGGGCGAGCAATGGATGGCCGACTACGTGAAAGCGGCGAATTCAGGCGGTATTGAGCGGGTGTTGGTGTGACGCTGCGTTGGTGTAACGAATTGAGGGCTCTTCTGGATTGGAGCGGTGCACCCAACCGCTCCTCCTGAATCACAACGTCCGGGTCCAAGTCAAGAAATGAAAACAGGGTTACAACCCTGATCACGTGGGCGGGTATCGGCCTCGGCCGAGTGGGCGCGCCTGATCACGGGCAGCAAGGTGCCGCTGACGGTGAATGCAGACTCGCCGCAAAAAGGCGACCACAAGCTGCATGTGAACTTGATGATTCGGTTCTAATCGGGGAACCTTTCTTCGGAGGAGTTCACCTTGGCAGGCTTGACAAGCGGCACGCCGGTGCCGACCGCATTGACCGTGCATGGCCAATCGCATGCCGGCGTTGAGCGCGACTCTCCCATGGCCGGGCTCGGCGGCCATGCATGTGGCCACCATTAGGGCCGCTGCCTGTGCCTGCGACCCATTTCGGATTCCAGTCGGTCGACGAGCGTGACAAGGCACGGCGCGTGCGCAGCGTTTTTGATTCAGTCGCACCGAAGTACGACTTGATGAATGACCTGATGTCCCTTGGGTTGCATCGGGCCTGGAAGGCCTATGCGGTCTGGGTCGCCAACGTCAGCGAAGGCGACGAGGTGCTCGATCTTGCCGGTGGCACCGGCGACCTGGCCGCCGCCTTGGCCCGGCGCGTTGGACGGACGGGCATGGTGGTCCATACCGACATCAACGAAACCATGTTGCGCGCGGGCCGGGATCGGTTGATCGATTCCGGCCTGTTGTTGCCGACCCTGGTTTGCGACGCCGAGAAGTTGCCTTTTTGCAACAACCGATTCGATCTTGTGAGCGTCGCTTTTGGGCTGCGCAACATGACGCAAAAAGGCCAGGCGCTGAGTGAAATGCATCGCGTCTTGCGCTCGGGCGGCAAGCTGCTGGTGCTGGAGTTTTCCAAGGTGGTCCAGCCGCTTGCAAGGGCTTTCGACTGGTATTCCTTCAGAGTTCTGCCAAAGGTCGGCAAAATCGTGACTGGGGACGAGGCGAGTTACCGCTACTTGGCCGAGTCCATCAAGCTTCATCCGGGGCAAAGAGAGCTCAGGACCATGATGCTGGACGCGGGGTTTGGGCACGTTGACTACCACAACCTGACCGGCGGTGTGGTGGCCTTGCATGTCGCAATCAAGACTTGACGAAGTTGGCCGATATTTGTTAGAGGATTCCATGAACCTGCTGAAGTTTGTACTTGCCGCGATCCTGCTGAGCCTGGCTGTTCACTCGGATGCGGCCCGCATTGGCGGTGGAAAGTCTTTTGGCAAACAGTCGACCAACGTGACGCAGCGCAACGCCGCGCCCGCCGCCGCGCCGAATCAGGCTGCCGCCACCAAGCCCGCGACCGCGCCGAACGCCGCCGCGCCGGCTCCGAGCCGGCCTTGGGGTGCCATGCTGGGTGGCATGGCCGCCGGGCTCGGCCTGGCCTGGCTGGCAAGTTCCATGGGATTTGGCGAGGAGTTTGGTCAGTTCATGCTGATTGCGCTCGGGGTTCTGTTGGTGATGCTGGCCGTTGGCTGGTTCATGAGGTCGCGCCAGAGCGGCGCGCGAGCAGCGGGAAATGGTCCACTGGCCTACCAGGGCGCGGGCGCCGGCGCGCAAGCGGCAACACCCAATGCATACCGCATCGAGAACGTTGGCAACGACGCATCGGCGCGCCCCTGGGAGAATCACAACGCGACGTTTGACGCGGGCAATTATGCGTCGGCAGCGTCGGGCAGCATGATCGGCGCAGGACTCAGAGGATTTGGCAGTTGGTCGATCCCGGCGGACTTTGATGCCGAGGGATTTGTCATCGTGGCCAAGGGGAGCTTCGTGACCATGCAGGCGGCCTGGGATCGGTCCGATCTGGCGACGCTGCGGGCCATGATGACGAACGAGATGCTGGAAGAAATTCGCTCGCAACTGGCGACGCGCGAAGCCCACGGTACCGGTGGCGTGAACAACACCGAGGTGGTGATGCTGGAGGGCAAGCTGCTTGGCATCGAGGACCTCGGCAACGACTACATGGCCAGTGTCGAGTTCTCCGGCATGATTCGCGAACAACCTTCGTCGGGTCCGAGCCCGTTCCGTGAGGTCTGGAACATGACCAAGCCAAAGGATGGCAGCACCGGGTGGCTGGTGGCCGGAGTGCAGGCCTTGCAGTAACGCGCAGACGCGCGGCGCTGTGGCGGCCGCTTCAAGGAATAATCGGGGACCATGCAAGCGCGGTCCCCGTTTTCATTTCTAACCGACGCAGCGGCGCCGTGGCAGCCGCCTGAATGGCTGGTCGACGAAATTCAGCAACACATCCTGCTGCTGATCAATCATGTGCTGGCGCAGGAAGCCGAGGCGACCCGGCGCCTATCCAGGGTGAAGGGTCAAACCCTGCTGCTGCGCTGGCGCCATTTCTATCTGGGTCTGGCGGTCACGCCGGCCGGACTGCTCGAACGCGCGGTTCTGGACGCGGCACCTGACCTGACATTGACGCTGACCGAAGAGTCACCCCTGTCCTTGGCGCAGACCGCGTTGCGCGGGAAGAAGCCGCCGGTGCGTATCGAGGGTGACGTGCAGCTCGCGGCGGAAATCAATTGGCTGGTCGATCATGTGCGCTGGGACCTGGAGGAAGACCTGTCGCGTCTGATTGGCGATGCGCCAGCTCGGGCCCTGGGACAGGCCGCGCAGACGATGCTGTCTGCGCTGCGCGATTTTGCTGGCAGCTCGAGTCCGCCGCCATCCGCCCAGCAATGACCCGCCTGCTGCGTAGCATCTTCATCGTCTGGGTCGTCCTGCGTTATGGGCTGGACGAACTGGTCCTGACGAGTTTTCACCATCCCTGGTTGACGCGGCTGGCCAGGGTTCTGTCCTTTGGCCGCCGGCTGGACGCCTCGCGCGGGCGGCGCTTGCGCCTTGCGTTGGAGCGTCTGGGACCGATCTTCGTCAAGTTCGGTCAGGTGCTATCGACGCGGCGCGACCTGTTGCCGGAGGATCTGGCCGACGAGCTGGCCCGGCTGCAGGATCGGGTCCCGCCGTTTGACTCGGCGCTGGCGGTCAGCGTCATCGAGCACGCGTTCCACAAGCCAGTCACGGAAATCTTCGTCAGTTTCGAGCGTGAGCCGGTGGCCAGCGCCTCGATCGCCCAGGTTCACTTTGCCGTGCTAAGGGACAGCAGCGGCGTCGAGCGTGACGTCGCCGTCAAGGTGTTGCGTCCGGGCATGCTGCTGGCGATCGACAAGGACTTGAGCCTGCTGCGAATGGTCGCGTCCTGGGTCGATGCGCTGAGCGCCGAAGGCAAGCGTCTCAAGCCGCGCGAAGTGGTCGCCGAGTTCGACAAGTACCTGCACGACGAGCTCGACCTGGTGCGCGAGGCGGCCAACGCGGCGTATCTGCGCCGCAACATGGCCGATCAGGACAGCATCCTGATACCCGAAATGATCTGGGACTACTGCGCAACCGACGTCATCGTGATGGAACGGATGCGCGGCGTTCCGATCGGCCAGATCGAGCGGCTGCGCCAGGCTGGCGTCGACCTGCCCAAACTCGCGCGTGACGGCGTCACGCTGTTTTTTACCCAGGTTTTTCGTGACGGCTTTTTTCATGCCGACATGCATCCCGGCAACATTCAAGTCAGCGTGGACCCGGCGACCTTTGGCCGCTACATCTCGCTTGACTTCGGCATCATGGGGACTTTGACGGCGGTTGACAAGGATTACCTGGCGCAAAACTTCACGGCGTTCTTCCGGCGCGATTACAAGCGGGTCGCCGAACTGCATATTGAGTCGGGCTGGGTGCCGCCGGCCACCCGGGTCGACGAGCTGGAGGCTGCGGTGCGGACTGTCTGCGAGCCCTACTTTGACCGGCCGCTGCACGAAATCTCCCTTGGCCTGGTGTTGATGCGCCTGTTCCAGATCTCACGGCGTTTCCATGTCGAGATCCAGCCCCAGCTCGTGTTGCTGCAGAAAACGCTGCTGAATGTGGAGGGTCTGGGCCGCGAACTCGATCCGCAGCTTGATCTGTGGAGCACGGCCAAGCCGTTTCTGGAAAAGTGGATGATGGAGCAACTCGGTCCGAAGGCGCTAATGCAGCAGCTGCGCGACGAGGCGCCGCGCTACGCCAAGCTGTTGCCGCAACTGCCACGGTTGCTGCACGATTACTTGAGGGGCCGTGATGGCCTGCGCCAGGGCGAAATCCAGGAGCTGATCGCCCAGCAACGGCGCACCAACAAACTGCTGCAGGGCCTGTTGTACGGGGGCATAGGATTTGTCGCCGGCCTGCTGGCGATGCAGTTGTTCATCAGGCTGAGCCTGTTTTGAGCCGCCTCTTTCCAGGTCGGCTCGGCCCGTCAGAGCCGGGCTGGCGGCAGAGCTGCATGGCGGTCGCCAACTATAATGACCGGCTTTGCGTGACTCACTCACCCATCCCGACGCATCATGCCGATCTACGCCTACAAATGCAATTCCTGCGGTTACGCCAAGGACGTTCTTCGGAAAGTGTCCGATGCGCCGCTGAACGAGTGTCCTTCCTGTGGGGCAGCGACATTTCAGAAGCAATTGACAGCCGCCGGTTTCCAGCTCAAGGGTTCAGGCTGGTATGCGACCGATTTCAAGGGTGGCAAGGCGCCAGTGGTCGCGCCAGATGGCGCCGCAGCGGATGCCAGGGCCGATCAGGCGGGGACCGACAAGGCGGAGTCTGGCAGCGCTGGCACGGCGGGCGACAAGGCAGGGGATAAGGCAACGGACAGGGCGGAGGAAAAAGCGGCCGCCAAGACGGCCGACAAGAAGGCCGATGCCGGATCCGCCAAGCCGGCGCCGAGCGCCGCTGCCGCGGGCGGGACCGCTGCTTCGTAGTCCCGTCGTCGAGCGCGTTCATGGGGCGCTGAACCCCGATTCAAGCCTTCATCGGAAATTCAAGTGCACATCAAGAAGTATTTGCTGACCGGCCTTCTGGTCTGGCTGCCGCTGGCTGTCACCGTGTGGCTGCTGGCCTGGCTCATTGGCTTCTTCGGCGGGATATTTGGCAGCCTGCTGACTGGTCTGGAAGCAGTGCTTCCGTCGACCGCCAAGGTGTTTCTGGAAGAGCTGCGCTCGGTCCCCGGCTTGGGTGCGATTCTGGTGGCGCTGCTGCTGTTCCTGACCGGCGCGCTGGTGTCGAACGTGGCTGGGCGCTGGCTGCTCAAGCAGTGGGACCTGCTGTTTCACAACATTCCGATCGTCCGCTCCATTTACAGCAGCGTGAAGAAGGTGGCGGACACCCTGTTCTCCAGCAACGGCAACGCGTTTCGCAAAGCGGTTCTGATCCAGTACCCGCGGGCCGGAGCCTGGACCATTGCGTTTCAGACTGGCACGCCCAGTGGCGAGGCAGCGCAGCATTTGACGGGCGACTACATCAGCGTCTACGTGCCGACCACGCCCAATCCGACCAGCGGCTTCTTTTTGATGCTGCCGCGCGCCGACGTTATTGAACTGCAGATGAGCGTGGACCAGGCTCTGACCTACGTGATATCCATGGGTGCCGTGGCGCCCGGATCCACAGCCAACAGCACGGTTTCGGCCCCGGCGCGCATAGGCGTTCAATCTTCCGAAAACTGAATCGGGATCGATCTCGGCGCCGGTTGCGCGGCGGCGTTTCTGAAAGCTCATATGGCGATGCGTTCACATTACTGCGGTCTGGTCAGCGAAGAATTGCTGGGCCAGAACGTGACCCTCTGTGGTTGGGTGAATCGACGGCGTGACCATGGCGGCGTGATTTTTGTCGACCTGCGCGACCGCGAGGGTTATGTGCAGGTGGTTTGCGACCCGGACCGGGCGCAGATGTTTGCAACGGCCGAGGGTCTGCGCAATGAGTTCTGCGTCCAGGTCAAGGGCCTGGTCCGAGCCCGTCCTGAGGGAACGGTCAATGAGAGCCTGAAAAGCGGCCGCGTCGAGGTGCTGTGCCACGAGCTGACGGTGCTCAATCCGTCGGTGACGCCGCCGTTTCAGCTCGACGACGACAACCTGTCGGAAACCACGCGCCTGACGCACCGCGTGCTGGACCTGCGCCGCCCCTACATGCAGAACAATCTGATGCTGCGTTACCGCGTGGCGATGGCGGTGCGCAAATTTCTCGATGCCAATGGCTTTGTCGACATCGAGACGCCCATGCTGACCCGCTCCACGCCGGAGGGCGCGCGCGACTACCTGGTGCCGAGTCGCGTCCACCCGGGCATGTTTTTCGCCTTGCCTCAATCTCCGCAATTGTTCAAGCAGCTGCTGATGATCTCGGGTTTTGACCGTTACTACCAGATCACGAAGTGTTTTCGGGACGAGGATTTGCGCGCCGACCGGCAACCGGAGTTCACGCAGATCGATGTCGAGACCTCGTTCATGGCGGAAGAGGACATCCGGGACCTGTTCGAGGAAATGATTCGCAACATTTTCCAGCAGGTGCTGCAGGTGGACCTGGGCCCGTTGCCGGTGATGCGTTATGCCGATGCCCTGCACCGCTTCGGCTCCGACAAGCCGGACCTGCGGGTGACGCTGGAGTTCACTGAGCTGACTGAATTGATGAAGGACGTGGCGTTCAAGGTGTTCAGCGGCGCGGCCAGGATGACCGGCGGACGTGTCGTGGGACTGCGGGTACCGGGCGGCGCCGCGATGGCGCGAAGTGAGATTGACGCTTACACCGAATTCGTGAAGATCTACGGCGCCAAGGGACTGGCCTACATCAAGGTGAACGATGCGTCCAAGGGGCCGGGCGACGCAGCGAACCGCTGGCCCGGCCTGCAAAGCCCGATCATCAAGAACATTCACGATGCGGCGCTGGCTGAGATTCTGCAGCGCACCGGCGCGCGCGACGGCGACCTGATTTTCTTCGGTGCCGACCAGGCCGAAATAGTCAACGACGCGATCGGCAACCTGCGCCTGAAGGTTGGTCACAGTGCTCTTGGCAAGTCGCAGGGACTGCTGCAGGGCAAGTGGAAGCCGCTTTGGGTCATTGACTTCCCGATGTTCGAATATGACGACGAGGCACAGCGCTGGAATGCGAAGCATCACCCCTTCACTTCGCCCAAGGACGGGCATGAGGATTGGCTGGAGACCGATCCGGGACGCTGCATGGCCAAGGCCTACGACCTGGTGCTCAACGGCTGGGAGCTTGGCGGTGGGTCGGTGCGTATCCATCGCGCCGAGATCCAGAGCAAGGTTTTTCGGGCTTTGAAGATCGATGATGCCGAGGCGCAAGAAAAGTTTGGCTTTCTGCTCGACGCCTTGCAGTACGGCGCTCCGCCGCACGGCGGCGTGGCGTTTGGACTGGACCGCATCGTGACCATGATGGCGGGCGCCGAGTCGATTCGCGACGTGATTGCTTTTCCGAAGACGCAGCGCGCCCAGTGCCTGCTGACCGCGGCGCCGAGCGCGGTGGACGACAAGCAGTTGCGTGAACTGCACATCCGCACGCGCAGCGTTGCGCCGGCGGCTGACCTGCAAGGCGTGAAGTCCTAATCCCTCCTGGGCAATGAGGTCCTGGCCGTGACACAGGGCTTGAAGATCCCCGAATCGGTTCTGGTGGTCATCCACCGGGCGCAGCTTGAGGTGCTGTTGATCGAGCGCGCCGACGCCCATGGATTCTGGCAGTCCGTAACCGGCAGCAAGAACGATCCGTCCGAGGCCATTCGCGACACCGCGATCCGCGAAGTTCGGGAGGAGACCGGGGTGGACTGCTCCAGCGGCAGCTCGCTTGCAGCAGCTTTGCGCGATTGGCATCTCAGCAACATCTACGACATTTATCCGCGCTGGCTCTCGCGCTACGCGAGCGGTGTGACGCGCAATACCGAGCATGTGTTCAGCCTGCGCGTAGCCGCGGAAACCGTGGTCAGGCTCAATCCGCGCGAGCACAGGGCCAGCGTCTGGCTGCCCTGGCGCGAGGCCGCGGACCGCTGCTTTTCGCCGTCCAATGCCGAGGCGATCCTGTTGCTGCCAAAATTTGCCGGGTGAGCACGATTCAACCTCACTTTCGCGTCGCGACCTACAACATTCACAAAGGGGTGCGGGGCGTCGGGCCGCAGCGCCGCCTGGAGATTCACAACCTCGGCCAAGCGGTCGAGCAACTCGACGCCGATCTGATCTGCCTGCAGGAGGTGCGCAAGCTCCATCGGCGCGAGGCGCGGCACTTCGATCTCTGGCCGCATCAGGGCCAGGCGGATTTCCTGGCTCCCGCGGGATACCACGCGGTGTACCGCAGCAACGCCGTCACGCGCCATGGCGAGCATGGCAATGCGCTGCTGACGCGCTGGCCAGTCGTGGCGCAGCAACACCAGGACATGTCGGACCACCGTTTTGAGCAGCGCGGCCTGCTGCACGTGGAGGTGCTGGTGCGCGAGCATCCGCTGCATGTCGTGGTGGTTCATCTCGGCCTGCTGCCTGCCAGCCGGCGCCGGCAGCTTGATCAACTTGCAAGCTTCATCCGAGATGAAGTTCCGTCCGCTGCGAAGCTCGTCGTGGCCGGCGATTTCAATGACTGGGGAACAGGATCGGTTGCCGTTCTTGCTGATCTGGGCATGCTGTCGCCGGAGGCGGGCAGGCATCGGACGTTTCCCTCGAGATTGCCTCTGGTGCAACTCGATCATGTCTACGCCAGGGGCCTGAAAAGCCTGCGCAGTTTTGTGCCGCGCGGCAGGGTCTGGTGGCGCATGTCGGACCATCTGCCGCTGATCGCCGATTTCTCTTTTGGCGAGGGATGACATGCAACCCGGGGTATCCGTCCACGGTCACGCGCTCGAGCTTATCAAGGGCGCCCGTGAGTACTTTCCAGCCTTGATCCGGGATATCGACCTGGCCCGCCACGAGGTGCGCCTGGAAACCTACATTTTCGACTTCACCGCCACCACCTCTGAGGTGGCGCAGGCACTGTTGCGAGCGACTCGACGCGGCGTCAAGGTCTCGATCCTGGTCGATGGTTTTGGCACCGGCACACTGCCGCGGCAGTGGCAGCAGGAGTTCGCGAAGGCTGGCGTCGAATGGCAGGTCTACGCTCCGGTGGGTCGGTTCGGACTACTGAGTCCGCGCGGCTGGCGACGCCTGCACCGCAAGCTATGTCTGATCGACGGGCATATTGCTTACTGCGGCGGCATCAACCTGCTCGACGATTTTCATGACCCTCATCACGGCGCGCTTAAGCATCCGCGTTGGGATTTTTGTGTCCGTGTGACCGGCCCGCTGGTGCATGATGCTTATCACGCCGTGCATCAACTCTGGTGGCGGGTCAAGGCAGTCCGCGATGTCGGCCAGCGCGAGTTCAATGCCGCCTGGCAGGCGCTCCAGAGCTCGCGCGCGCTGGGCGCCGAGACGTCATATCTCAAGGCGCAGGGTGAAGCTGGTCATCGGGTACGCGCCAGGTTGCTGTTGCGCGACAACCTGACGAACCGGACCCGGATCGAGCGCGCCTACCGCAAGGCGATCGGCGAGGCGCGCTCGGAGGTCATCATCGCCAACGCCTACTTCCTCCCAGGTCGCAAGATGCGCAATGCGCTGGTGCGAGCCGCCAGGCGCGGCGTGCGCGTCGTCCTGCTGCTGCAGGGACGCTACGAGTACTTTCTGCAATACCACGCGGCGCGCCCGGTTTACGGCATGCTGCTGGCGGCCGGTGTCGAAATCCATGAATATGCGGCGAGCTTCCTGCACGCCAAGGTAGCGGTGATCGATGGCCATTGGGCCACCGTGGGTTCGTCCAATCTGGATCCCATCAGCGTGCTGCTGGCCAGGGAGGCCAATGTTGTCATTGAGGATGCTCGGTTCGCCCGTCAACTGCGCGAGGAGATCCTGCAGGCGACGCAGCGCGACGGTGTGCGCGTCGACCCGATGCGCTACGCCAGCCGACCCTGGCCGCAACGGGCGCTGGACTGGGTCGCCTATGGCATGGTGCGGCTTGCGCTGGCCCTGACGGGCTGGCGCTACTGAGACATCGTCGTGGTCGCTGCTGCTGGTACGATGACGGCATGCTGACGAAAACGACGCATGCCATGAAGCCGAACGACGACGATTTGGGGATACCGGTGTCGGTGCGCATTCGCGAGCGGATCCAGGCCGCGCGCAAGCGTTTTCACGCCAACGACAACATCGCCGCCTTCATTGAACCCGGTGAGCTTGAGCAATTGCAAAGCGAGGTCGAGCAGAAAATGCGCGGCGTTCTCGACAGCCTGGTGATCGATACGGTAAGCGACCACAACACGCGCAACACGGCGCGTCGCGTCGCGAAGATGTATGTGAACGAGGTGTTTCATGGCCGTTATTTGCCGACGCCTCTCATCACCGAATTCCCGAACGCCGAGCGCTTGAACGAGCTGATGATCGTCGGGCCGATCACGGTGCGAAGCGCCTGCTCACACCACTTTTGCCCGGTGCTGGGACAGATCTGGATTGGCGTCATGCCCAACGAACGCACCAATGTGATTGGCCTGTCCAAGTACGCCCGGCTGGCTGAATGGGTGATGGGCCGGCCGCAGATTCAGGAAGAGGCCGTGGTGCAACTGGCCGACCTGATTCAGGAGCGCACCCAACCCGACGGGCTGGCCATTGTGATGGAGGCCAGCCACTTCTGCATGTCCTGGCGCGGCGTCAAGGACCTGGACAGCAAGATGATCAACTCGGTCATGCGCGGCAGCTTCCTGAAGAACTCCGACCTGCGGCGCGAATTCCTGTCACTCATCAACGGAAGGAAATAGCCATGCTGGTACGTCTGATCTACGCCAGTCGGGCCGCCGAAGCGCCGTCGCCGGAAACGACCGAATCGATCGTGCGAGAGTCGCAGCACCATAACCCGGCGCATGGCATCACGGGAATTCTCTGCTTCAGTGGCGGCGTCTATTTGCAGGTGCTCGAAGGGGGGCGCCGCGCGGTGAATGACCTGTACGGCCACATCCTGCGGGACGCGCGGCACAAGGACATCGTGCTGCTGAACTACGAGGAAATCAGCGAGAGGCGCTTTGCCGGCTGGACCATGGGGCAGGTCAACCTGTCACGCATCAACCCCACCGTGTTGCTGAAATATTTCGAGCGTTCCGAACTCGACCCGTACCAGGTCAGCGGGCAGGTTTCGCTGGCCCTGCTGGAAGAGCTGATGGCCACTGCCTCGGTCTGCGGCCACGCCTGAGTGGTGCTAACGCCAGGCTACTGGCACATGATCGACACTGACTTGGTCGTCAGATAGGCTTCGAGCGCCTCCGATCCGCCTTCGGAACCATAGCCCGAATCCTTGACGCCGCCAAACGGCATCTCTGGCCAGGCCATTGCCGGCTGGTTGATCCAGAGCATGCCCACTTCCATCCGTTGCGACAGCAGGTGAGCGTTTTTCAGCGAACGCGTGAAGGCGTAGCCGGCAAGTCCGTAGGGCAACCGGTTCGCCTCGGCGATCGCGTCTTCGAGCTTGTCGAAACCACGAATCGCCGCCATCGGTCCGAACGGCTCCTGGTTGAAAACATCGGCATCGATCGGCACATCGGTCAGCACGGTCGGCGCGAAGAAGTTGCCCTGCTCGCCCAGGCGAACGCCGCCGGTGGCCAGGGTGGCGCCGCTCTTGATTGCGTTCGCAGTGAACTGCGTCATCGCCGCGAGCCGCCGCGGATTGGCCAGCGGGCCCATGGCGGTGCCTTCGGCCATGCCGTCACCGACCTTGAGTGATTCAGCCCTTGCCACCAGCGCCTTGGCAAAACTCTCGCGCAGGCTGTTGTGCACGAGAAAGCGGGTCGGCGAGATGCAGACCTGGCCGGCGTTGCGAAACTTCGCCGCGCCGGCGGCCTTGACCGCCAGTTCGACGTCGGCGTCCTCGCACACGATCACCGGGGCGTGACCACCTAGCTCCATCGTCACCCGCTTCATATGGCTGCCGGCCAGTGCTGCCAACTGCTTGCCCACCGGCGTCGAGCCGGTGAAAGTGACCTTGCGAATCACCGGGTGCGCGATCAGGTAGCTTGAGATCTCGGCCGGGTTGCCATACACCAGGTTGATCACGCCCTTGGGCACACCGGCGTCGACGAAGGCGCGCAGCAGCGCGGCCGGTGAGGCCGGTGTTTCCTCCGGCGCCTTGACGATGATCGAGCAGCCGGTGGCGAGCGCAGCCGAGAGCTTGCGCACCACCTGGTTGATCGGGAAATTCCAGGGCGTGAACGCCGCCACCGGGCCGACCGGGTCCTTCAGCACCAGTTGTTGATTCGCCAGCACACGGGACGGGACGATCCGGCCGTAGGTGCGGCGTCCTTCCTCGGCAAACCATTCAATGATGTCGGCCGACATCATGGTCTCGCCCTTGGCTTCAGCCAGCGGTTTGCCCTGTTCCTGCGTCATCAGGGCGGCGATTGGGTCGGCACGTTCGCGCATCAGGGCTGCCGCCTGGCGCATGATCTTGCTGCGCTCGACCGCCGGCGTCTGGCGCCAGACTTCGAAGCCCTTCTGTGCCGCGCGCAGGGCCCGGTCCAGGTCAGCCTTCGAGGCGTGGGCGACGCGGCCGATTTCCTTGCCGCTGGCCGGATTGAGCACAGGCAGCGTGCGCCCGTCGTCAGGGTCGCACCAGTTTCCGTCAATCAACAATTGCGTATCCGAGTAACTCATGGTCTTTCCTGCAGGGTGGGTCCGGGTGTCGCCCGGTTGGTTGGGATGGGTTTGCCCTCGATTATCCGGGCGATGCGGGATGGACGATGGAGCGGCCGGTCCCGTGGCGGACAGCGTGGACGAGTTTGAAGAGGTCTTGGCCGTCGCAAACAGAACAAGAATTGGCGTATATTGATACGGTTACCCAGGCATCCGCATCAACTGCCGCGCCAGCGCACAGACTTCACCGATGGATCGCAAGGGGCCATTGCCCAAACACCGCTTCGTCTTTCTGACGCTGCAGAACTATTCGTTGATCGCCTTGTCCACGGCGGTTGACGCCCTGCGCATGGCGAACCGCGTAACCGGCCAAGAGGTCTACGAATGGACGTTGGCCAGCCTGGACGGCGCACCGGTGGCCGCCAGTTGCGGCCTGACACTGTCGCCGTCGGTGGCGCTGGAGCAGATCGGCCCGGCCAATATCGTGTTCGTCTGCGGCGGCATCAACGTGGAACGCGCGGTTGGGCCCGATCTGTTGGCCGCGCTGCGCCGTCTCGCGCAACGGCGTGTCGCGCTGGGTTCCCTGTGCACCGGCGGTTACGCGCTGGCCAAGGCCGGCTTGCTCGACAAGTACAAGGCGGTGATCCACTGGGAGAACCTGTCGGCGCTGCGCGAAGAGTTTCCACGCGTCTCCTTCTCCGAGCAGCTGTTCGTGATCGATCGGGATCGCTACACGTGCAGCGGCGGCGTGGCGCCGTTGGACCTGATGCTCAACATCATCAAGAACGACCTGGGGCCCGACATCGCGCCGATGATCTCCGAGCAGTTCATCCTGGACCGCATCCGCAACGAACATGACCGCCAGCATGTGCCGCTGCAGGCGCGGGTCGGCCTGTTCCACGAAAACCTGATCGAGGCCGCCGCGCTGATGCAGGCCAACATCGAAGAGCCACTGTCGCTGGACGAGATCGCCCACCTGGTGGGCGTGTCGCGGCGCCAGATCGAACGCCTGTTCAAGCGCTACGTGGGACAGGTGCCGACCCGGTATTACCTGGACATGCGGCTGCGCCGCGCCCGCGAGTTGCTGCTGCAAACCTCGATGTCCGTCATGGAAATCGCCGTCGCCTGCGGCTTCCAATCGCCACCGCATTTCTCCAAGTGCTACCGCAGCCTGTTCGGCCAATCGCCCAGCGCCGAGCGGCAGAGCAGCCGGCAGGGCACTGCGGTGGGCGAATCCGCAAAATCGCCGCAGTTGCAGGCGGTGTGAGGGCAAGCGCTTCATCGACGCCCCACCGTGCCATCGAGCCGAGCCAGCACTCGGCAGCGTTCAGGCCACCCGGTGCTTCTTGAGCCATTCTCTGAGGGCGCCGTCAACTTTTGTCTGCCATCCGTCTCCTGTGGACTTGAAGGCCTCAAGAATGTCTGGCGAGAGGCGAATATTGATTGCGACCTTGGTTGGACGCTTGCCCGGGCCTCGCCGGCCGGGCTGTCGTTTCTGCGCTAACGCTGCCTGGACCGCCTTGTACCCGCCGTCCTTGACAACGACCCCGTTCTTCCAGAACGCTGCGATCGCCTTTGGATCATTAGGGTCGTAGGGGCAATCAGCATCGTCGACTCGCTCAGGAGCGGCTGCGATCATTGTTTTCACTCTTTCACGAGTCAATTTGGGAGAAGTAGTAGCGTGCTTCATGTTTTGTGGCCTTGCGCAGAGAGATGACGTGCAGATCGTCTCCGCGCTCTGTGTAAGTCATGTGGACGACTCGCCCGGCCAGCAACCCCATAAGGTTGATTCGTTGCTCGCCGTACGCCGAGCGATCGTCTTCCTGCGTGATGACTGGTCCGTCGAATACGCTCTCGCACCCAATGAAGTCGATCCCGTGGTCTTTGAAATTGCGACGGCGCTTCGGTTCGTCCCAGGTCACCATAGGTTAATTGTATCCACAAAAAACAGGCGTGAACGAACAGTCTGCGGCGGCGCAACGGTGCCGGGGCTCGGATGCCAGAGGACGATGCGCGAAACATTGTCGCCGTGCGCGAGGTCACCCGGCGCGCTGCCACGCTGGTCGCGACGCACGCGCACAATGGCCCGGCGTTGGCCAGCTTCCTGTCCCTGAGGGCGGCCATCGACGATCCGTTTCAACCAGATCTTGGATGCGGAGAGGCCAATGCAACGACGTTCCATCATTTCCATTGCAGATGGCGCCGCGCTCGGTGCCGCGCTGCCGACGCTGGTGGGTTGATGAGCTACGGCGCCAGCCTGGAGCGGATGTTTCGCGACAGCGCGCGCTACATCGACAAGATTCTCAAAGGCGCCAAGCCGGCCGACCTACCGGTGGAACGGGCCAAGGAGTATGAGCTGGTGATCAATGTCAAGACCGCCAAAGCCTTCGGGCTGGTCGTGCCCGGCAGCGTGCTGGTGCGCGCACATGAGGTGATTGAATGATTTCGTTCATTCCCGAGCACCACACACCAGCAGGCTCACGGCAACAGTTGAAAAGCCTTGCGCGACTTCAGCCGGTAGGCGGAAAAACCGCGCCGGCCCAATGTGAACACCGCATCGCATCCGATTTCTTCTCCGAGCGCGACCAACGTGGCATCGGCATAGTCCATCGGCACGTCGCGATACTTTTCCATCAGCGCGGCAACGCGCAGGAGACTGGTGTGCGACGCCGGAACCAGGACGAACGCTCCGCGCAACAAAAACTCTAGGCACTGCTTTCGCGCCTGCCAGCGCGGCCCCACCAGATGCAGGGTTTCAGTCAACACCGCCTCGGTGGTGACGATTTCGCCGCTCCAGCCTTCGAGCACCGCCACGCAGTCGGCGTGCCGGCGCTCGCTGCGATCCACCAGCGCGACGAACGCGCCGGTGTCGAGCAACAAGTTACGCACCACGGCGCAAGCGGGCGGTCAAATGTTCGCGGTGACGCTGGCCCAGATCGGGCACGCCGCTTTGCACCGTGCCGAGCAGGTCGCGCACGCGTTCGATCGGACGGGTCACGGCAGGCTCGGCATCGAGAAATTGGTCCAGGGCAAGGCGCACCACGTCCGAGCGCTTGCGCTTCAAGCGCTTGGCCGAGCGCTCCAGTTTGCCGGCCAGCGCTGCGGGTAGCCGCAGCGTCAATTGGGATTCCATCGGTGCTCTCCGGGTGTTTACAGGTGCGAGTGCATTGTATTGCAATGCCTTGCAATGGGTTGCGCATGGTGCAGCCGAGGTAACTCA
The DNA here is from genome assembly GCA_038901875.1 of Burkholderiaceae bacterium. Classification (GTDB taxonomy): domain Bacteria; phylum Pseudomonadota; class Gammaproteobacteria; order Burkholderiales; family Burkholderiaceae_C; genus JBCKPE01. Next base: position 1,805 of record JBCKPE010000001.1, on the reverse strand, counting down.
ATGCACCGACGCCGAATTCTCCTCGCCGCCTGCGCCGGCGTGCCCGCCCTTCGTGGGCCCCGCGCAGCAGCGTACTTGGCAATCAAGGCGCAACGGCATACGATGACGGAGGAGGTGCTTGCCGATCGACATCGTTGGTTGCAAGAAACCTATCCGTCGTTCATCGATGCGCCTCCGACGATCGATTTGTCATGTTCACAAGGAGATTCAAATGCCAAAGTATCTGCTTCAGGTCAACTATGTCGGTGACGGTGTCAAGGGACTGCTGAAGGAGGGCGGCACGAGCCGCCGCGCTGCGGCCGAGCGTGCCATCAAATCACTCGGTGGCAGTCTTGAATCCTTTTACTTTGCCTTCGGCGATACCGACGCGTTTGTCATTGGCGAGGCGCCGGATCATGCAAGCATGGCGGCATTGGCCTTGACAGTCAGCGCCAGCGGTGCGGCCACGGTCAAGACGACCGTGCTCATGACTCCGGAAGAGCTTGACGCCGCGGCGAAGAAAACGCCCGTATACCGGCCTCCTGGACAGTAGCGCCTGGGGACGTGCTGCGTCACTTGCGGCGTGCATGATTTTTCATCGTGTCGCGCATGAGCCAGAGGCATGTCGCAAGCCGACAACCCAGGGTCGCTAATCTGCCTGCGACGCCCCTGAGGGAACCGTACGATTCCCCGGGTACTTTCGCCCTGCTCGGACCACGACCGTGGGCCGGCCTGGCCAGACCCCGAGGACGATCCCGATGGCTGAAGAATTCGATGACCTGGACCTCAGCACGCTGAATGATGAGGAGCTGACCGAGCAGGTGCATGACGACCTGTACAACGGCCTGCGCGAGGAGGTATGCGAAGCCACCAACATCCTGCTGTCGCGCGGCTGGTCGGCCTCGCGCGTGCTCGACGATGCGCTGGTCGAGGGCATGCGCATCGTCGGCATCGACTTTCGCGATGGCATCCTGTTTGTTCCCGAGGTGCTGCTGGCGGCCAACGCCATGAAGGGCGGCATGGAGATCCTGCGCCCGCTGCTGGCCGAGACCGGCGTCGAGGCCATCGGCAAGATGGTGATCGGCACCGTCAAGGGCGACATCCACGATATCGGCAAGAACCTGGTCGGGATGATGATGGAAGGCGCCGGCTTCGAGGTGATCGACCTGGGCATCAACAATCCGGTGGACAAATACATTGCGGCGCTGGAGCAGCACAAGCCCGACATCCTGGGGCTGTCGGCGCTGCTGACCACCACCATGCCGTACATGAAGGTGGTGATCGACACGCTGAAGGAAAAGGGCATTCGCGATGACTACATCGTGCTGGTCGGCGGCGCGCCGCTGAATGCGGAATTTGGCAAGGCGGTCGGCGCCGACGCCTATTGCCGCGATGCCGGCATCGCGGTGGAGACGGCGAAGACGCTGATTCACGCCCGACGCGCGCAACGTGCCGCAGCGGCGGCCTGAGTCTGGGGCCGCACCTATGGCCGCGGGCGCAGGAGTTTTGGTCATCGCCTGCGGCGCACTGGCCCACGAGATCGTGGCGCTGCGCCAAGCCAATGGCTGGACCCATCTGGATGTCACCTGCCTGCCGGCGGAACTGCACAACCGGCCGCACCTGATCCCGGCTGCGGTACGCGAGAAGATCCGTGCCAACCGCGAGCGTTATCAGTCCATGTTCATTGCCTATGCCGACTGCGGCACCGGCGGCTTGCTCGACGTCGTCCTGGAAGAGGAGGGCGTGGAACGGATCCCCGGCGCGCACTGCTACGAATTCTTTGCCGGAAGCAAAGCCTTTGCCGCCATGGCCGAGGCCGAGCCGGG